>JBGPES010000001.1:0-19299 GCA_041482935.1 Minisyncoccia bacterium
AACGAGCATTTGAGCTATCATCAAAGAGAGGCCCTATGGACCAAGATGTTTATGGAATACTCCGGCGGCGAGGAAGAGATGGAGCGTCTGCTTCTCGAAAATTTCGATAAAGGTGCGATAACGTTCAACAAATGATAATTGAAATCTGACCATTGACCCAATTGTCGCCCCGGCGGAGGCCGGGGTCCGTGCTTCCAAAATAAACCCATGCCAAAAATCAAAGCAGGTTATTATTTGTTGATTTCTTGCTTATTGCCAGCCACTCTATTTTTAATAACGAACAGTGAATTTTTCAATGAGGTAAGTTCATTTTTGTTTGCTGTTTTCTTTCTCCTCTCTGCTTCGTGCGGTATTTACGGCATTTGGCTTGCACGGCAACGGAAATATCAAGAAAAAGCTTCATTTTTTTTACTCCTTTTCGGAATACTATTTAATTTTTCCATCGCTTATTATTCGTCGGCTGTTTTCTGGTTCCGCCCTCCCGCATTTTAGGATTCAAAATGAGATGAATTCGTGATTATGTTTGAAGGATAAAAATATAAATGAAAACATTACTTGAAGTCTTAAACGAAGCCGAATCAAAAAAAGTCGCCATCGGGCATTTTAATATCTCCGAACTCGCCGGGCTGAAGGGAATTTTTGCGGCGGCGCAGGAATTGAACCTTCCGGTTTTGATCGGTGTTTCGGAAGGAGAGCGGGAGTTTATCGGTGTGCGGCAGGCTGTCGCACTCATCAAAAGCCTTCGCGAACAATACGACTTCCCGATCTTTCTGAACGCCGATCACACGCATTCACTCGACAAAGCGAAAGAAGCGGCGGAAGCGGGCTTCGATGAAATTATCTTCGACGGTTCGAAACTGCCGTTCGAGGAGAATATCAAGCAGACGATCGAAGCGGTAAAAATTATCCGCGGCATTAATCCCAATATCGTAATTGAAGGCGAGATCGGCTATATCGGCAGTTCTTCGGAGGTGATGGCGGCAAAGCCCGAAGGCATTGAATTTACCACCCCGGAACAGGCGAAGCAATTCGTGGATGCGACAGGGATCGATGTGCTCGCGCCCGCAGTAGGCAATATGCACGGGCTTTTGAAAGAGATGGTTTCGGGCGACCTTAAAAAACGGCTTGATATCCCGCGCATCGCCGCGATCAAAGCCGCATGCGGAAAATTTATGACGCTTCATGGCGGCTCCGGCACGGCAGACGAAGATTTTGTTGCGGCGGTCAAGGCCGGAATGACGATCATCCACGTTTCGACCGAGCTTCGCCTCGCCTGGCGTCGCGGCATTGAAGAGGGGCTCAAGAACAATCCTGACGAAGTGGCGCCCTATAAGATTCTCCCGCCCGCGGTGGAGGGAATAAAGAAGATTGTTGTTGATCGATTAAGGCTTTTTAACGGCTTAGAATGAAAAACCCGCATCGTGAGATGCGGGGCGGTAAACCATCATTTCTTCAGATATTCGAGGATCGCTTTGCCGAGTGGTGTTAGCGAAAAGCTTTTATATTTTCCCGATTGGTCGGAACGTAGAAGTTCTAAACTTACAAGATATTCGCATAGTTCGATTGTATCTCGTCGTACCCTGGGGGATTCCGTAGATCCGTCCAGGATGGCGGAATAGAGTTTTTCTGATTCGATCGATCGCGCCTTCGCAACTCTTTCAATGATGTCGCGTACGTCGTTTTTGACAAAAACAATTTTGTCTCGCAATAGGGTTTGATATGCGATTCCATATCCAATTCCCATCAAGGCGTAGAGTTTTCCTGCGAGCCGGTTGACTTTCGCGTGGGTGGCATTTTCCATCGCCAGTGAATCCAGTTTTTTGTATGTCCTGCCGACATCTTTGAGGTATTGCATCAATGGTTCGTAGCGACGTTCAGATGTTGGTGCGGCCAATTTTGCCGTCATGGTAGTAATCGAACATTGCGCGGAATCCCAAAGTTCATTTTCAGCCCTTTCGTCCCATTCGTCGTCTTGGCAGGACATGATCGCCGTACGCGCATATTGGATCAAATTAACCCAAACATTCTTTTCGCTAACTGCATTCAAATTCTGCATAACACCCCCTGGTTTCCGAGATCAGATTTGCTGTGCTTATTATAGTAGAAATATATATTCCCGTCAAATATTTTATATCGTGTTATAGTTAGCATATGTATTCCGAACTTTCAGGCAAAAAATGGCAAAAGTGGTGGGAGGTAAAGCCGAAAGACAAACCGGACGTTTTGATCCTGTGGGGGATTTTCAAGAGCATCGCCGAGGAAGGGTTTTGGTCCGTGCCGGAATTTTTACTGCATCAATTCGAACCGCATCTGAAGAATATCCGGCGCATGACGCTGCCGCATACCTTTATCGGCGAACGCAATGGCGTCAATATCGCCGTCACGCATGCCTATGGCGGCGCATTCAGCCTCGATCAGGCGATCCAGCACTCGAAGCTTGGTGCAAAGCTCGTGATTCTTGTCGGCCACTTCGGCGGCCTTCAAAAAAACCTGAAAGTCGGGGAACTTTTCATTCCTTCGGCGGCATATCGGTCAGACGGGGCGAGCTTCCATCTTTTGGGGAAGGAAAACCGCATCGTCTATCCCGATGAAGAGGTTGAGTCGTGGCTCAAGCAATACTTGAAGCATCATAAAATTCACTATGTGACGGGTATTGTAAAAACGGTCTCGACGATGGCGGGGGAGACGAACGCGATGATCGCGGAGTGGAAACGGGGAGGATTCGTGGGTGTTGATCTCGAATCCGGCGTTATTTTCTCGGCCGCGAAGAAATTCAGCCTGCGCAGCATCTCGATCCTGCATCATTCGGATCACGTAGGCGGCGGCAGATTGCTTAGCCAGGCCACGAAAATACAGAAAGAACAGAAAAGGAAAGCCCGCAAGCTTCTGGTTCGTTTGGCGCTTGAGGTGGCAGAAAAATTCGGTAATGAAAAAAGGAAGAAAAAGGAAAAATAGCCAAATTAGGGGGATTTTCTTTGACCTTGGCGGGGTTTGTGTGGTGATCGACCAGTATCATAAAACCCTTGTCGGACAAGGCAGTTCTTTCGGTGTGCCGATAATCAAGCTGGATCATATCATCGCGGAGGAAATCGGAAAAATCGAAAAAGGAAAAGAAACGGGTGTACAATTTTGGCGGAGGGTCGCAAAAAAACTAAAAGTTCCGCCACTGCCGGATAAAATCCCAAAATCCCTCTTTTTCGAAACGTTTAAAAAGCATGCGAGGGTAAATACTCGGACGCTCGCGATCGCGAGAAAACTTCGCTGCGCAGGCTACCCCGTGGGCATCATTTCAAACACGATCGACGACCATGTGGCGATTATGAAAACGTGGAAACTCTTCGAATATTTCGATCCGGTTATCCTTTCGAACAAGGCTCACACCCGAAAGCCCGAACGGAAAATATTTATGTTCGCTTCGCGAAAGATGGGAATTCAGCCTAAACATCTTCTTTTGATCGATGATGCGCGTTGGTGTCTTGCGGGCGCACGGGCATGCGGATTCAAAACAATACTCTTTAAATCTCCGGCGCAGCTCGAAAAACGATTGAGAAAAATGCGAGTTTTGGATTAGGAACATAGTGAAGGATGAAATCCCGTCGTCCTCCGGTTCGGCCAAGGCGCCGTCCTCGACTCGATCGAGGAATCCACGCTTTAAAATAAGTATTTTGGGAGCATGGATCCCTGCCTACCGGCAGGCAGGCTCGCCTTCGCGAGGATGACAAAGGGGTCGAGGCAACCTTCTTCGTCTGGGTTGCTATTTTCTTACAATTTGATACACTGGTGTCTATGGATTTATCGGTACAAACTCGGGAAAAATTCGGCAAGGCCGTGAATGGCCTGAGAAAACAGGGCTTGGTTCCGGCCGAGCTTTACGGCCACGGCATTAAGAACCTTCACCTTGTGGTTCCGGCCAAAGAATTCAATAAAGTCTTCAAGGCGGCCGGCGCGAATACGGTCGTGAATTTGGTCATCGAAAAAGACCTGTCTATCGGACAGGCAGGCCTGCCTGTCGGCCGGCAGGGAAACACCCCCGTACTTATTCATGACGTGACAAAAGATTATATGACCGAAGAGGTTCAGCACATCGATTTCTATCAGGTACGAATGGACGAAAAGATCAAGGCAAAGATCCCGCTCGTTTTCAAGGGCGAGTCTGCGGCGGTCAAGGAAAAAGCTGCAATTTTGAACAAGGCCATGGCAGAAGTTGAAGTCGAGGCATTGCCCGGAGATTTGCCGCGCCACCTCGAAGTGGATCTTTCCGCCCTCGATGATTTGAATAAGAGCGTTTATGTGAAAGACATTGTTATTCCCAGGGGCGTTAAAGTGCTGGTTGATCTGGAAACGGTCATCGTAACGGCAACTCCGCCCGCCGCCGAAGAGGAAAAGGTGGAAGCTGCTCCGGTTGACGTAACGGCGGTGAAGGTTGAGACGGAAGAAAAGAAGACCGAGCGCGCGACCGAGAAAGCCGCGAAGGCTACCAAGGAAGAATAGGATACGCGGACAAAACCTCTCTAAAATCGGGAACCAAGATAGGTTCCCGATTTTTTGTTAGAATAAGGATAAGGGGAGCGGTATCTCCGTAGAAGCCTTGTTATTTATGGCACAACCTCCAAAACCGAAGACGTTAGGGGATATCAACCGGCGGGGAACCGGGCGGCGGGACGGTTTTTCGCTCCTGCCCAGGCGATTGAATTTAGGCTACGAAAAGGTGGTACGTATTCCTCTTAGTAAATTCGTGCGACTGTCCATCTCTATTGCGGCAGCCGCTTTTTTCATTTTAGGATCGGTTACGGCGCCGACGATTTTTATCCGCGCCTCGACCACTCCGGCGGCAAATGATACGGAACGGCAAGCGCTTGAATCCCAGCTTACCCAGCTTGAGGGGCAGATGAATCAGTACCAAGATCAGATTACGGGATATCAAAAGCAGGGGAAGAGTTTGAAGGGAGAGATCGATATCTTGAACAGCCAGATCGCGAAACTGAATCTTCAGATTCGAGCGATTCATCTCACGCTCTCGCAGCTGAACGCCAATATCGCGGATACGCAGTCGCAGATCACCGATACCGAATCGAGTATTAGCGCGCGGAAGGCGTCGTTGGGGCAGCTGCTTCAGAGTTTGTATGCAAGCGAAAAGGCGCCGCTTATCCAGATTTTTCTTGAGCATCCCAAGCTTTCGGATTTTTTTACCGACATGAACAACATTACCTTGCTTCAGGGAAATCTGCGCGCCGCCGTGGTGCAGATCACCGATCTGCGGAACCAGCTCCAGGACAAACAAAGCCAGCTTATACTGGCGAAATCCGACGCCGAGAGCGTACAGGCCTATCAGGCGGCACAGCAAAACCAGATCGCATCGACCAAGGAACAAAAAAATCAGCTTTTGAGCGCGACCAAAGGGCAAGAATCAAAATATCAGACGCTCCTTGCGCAGACCAAGGAAAGCGCGGCGCAAATTCGGAGCAGGATTTTCCAGCTTTTGGGCGGAGGCCAGCTGAGCTTCGAGGATGCGTATCAATACGCGAAGCTTGCGGGCGGTGCGACGGGCATACCGCCGGCCCTGATCCTTGCCGTCTTGGATCGCGAATCAGCGCTTGGGCAGAATGTCGGCAAATGCAGTTATAAAACCGCGATGAGCCCTTCGAATCAGGCGTTGTTTTTGCAACTTACGGCGCAACTGCACTTGAATCCCGAAGTCATGACGATCTCCTGTCCCAATAAGGATGGCGCCTATGGCGGCGCCATGGGTCCGGCCCAGTTCGTCCCCGCCACGTGGAATTTATACAGCGCGCAGGTCTCAAGGGTTACCGGCGATTCCCCGGCCTCTCCCTGGAACAACGCCGATGCGTTCGCGGCGACGGCGTTATACCTTAGAGACTCGATGATCGGCTGTGCCTCGGTCTATACCTCAGAGACAAGCCAGGAGCGCTGTGTGGCCGCCAAATATTACGCGGGGAGCCGCTGGAGGAGCTATTTATGGACGTACGGCCAGGCGGTAGTGGACCAGGCAAAGAATTTCCAGGACGACATAAATACGATTACGGGGTAGTCAAGTCTTTGTATATTATGTTCGCAAATACGCCCATCTTGTTTGGAAATAAAAAAACCGCAGGGTGAACCATGCGGCTTCTCCGTCTTTTTCGTGATCGAAGCTGGGGGATGGCTAATTCAGGTGAAGAAGTTCGATCTCCTGAGCGAATTTGAGGCTTCGTGGCTCGTCGGTGAGATCAATAACCTCTTCGTCTATCTCCCAGTAACCGAGTTCCTCGATTTCCCTAACGAGTTGATCAATCGACCAGGTAAATCCGTAGCATCTTACATATTCACCGTCAAATCCAATGGGAATTCGATTGCCAGTCTTGAGGCCTAGTTGCCCTTCGAGGGCAGGCTTGGCCTTGAGGATTGTCCCCCTTTTCAGGCCAAGCTCGTTCTTGGGAAAATCGGGTAAACTTAGCAACGTTTCGTATCTCCGATCGATTCTTCGAATTCTATTTCAAGCTAGCGATATTATAACGTACCTTATGGTATTTTTGCAAGTCGAGCGAGTTTAGTGTGCCGCGCCGATCTTATCGCGAAAGGCCTTCCGGGTGGCCACTCCTCGTAACCTTATCCACCTTCATGTGTTATTAAGGTGATAAACTCATGGTATTATAAGAGCAATGGAGTTTAAGAAAATTACCCTCAAAAACGGTTTGCGTCTCATTTTAATCCCGCGATCGCAGAGCCTCGCGACAAGCGTTTTGATTCTCGTCGAGGCCGGTTCCGAATACGAAACTCCGGAAGTAAACGGCCTTTCTCATTTTTTGGAACACATGATGTTTAAAGGAACAACAAAGCGTCCCGAACTGGGGAAAAGCGCGGAAGAATTGGCGGGCTTGGGTGCGCAATCGAACGCGTTTACCACGCAGGAATATACCGGCTATTGGGCAAAAGCGGAAAATCATAAACTGCCGAAGATTCTCGATATTGTTTCGGACTTGTATCTCAATCCGCTCTTTAATCCTGCGGAGATCGAAAAAGAGCGGGGAGTGGTCATTGAAGAGCTGAATATGAGGCAGGACACGCCGATGGTGAAGGTGCAAGATCTTTTTCCCACTCTGCTCTATGGCAACCAGCCGGCAGGATTCGATGTGGGCGGAAGAAAAGAGGTGATCAAAAAACTCACGCGCGAAGATTTTATCAAATATCGCGATAGGCACTATGTGCCGCAAAGGACGATCGTCGTTGTAGCGGGAAATTTTAACGAAAAAAAGGCGATAGCCCAGGTACGGGAGTATTTCGGAACTCTCAAGAGAAAACCCGGCGTGGTGAAATCCAAAACCAAAGAACATCAGCGCACGCCCGGCCTCCTTCTTAAATTCAAGGAATCCGACCAGAGCCATCTCGTGCTGGGAGTGCGTACGTTCGATATTTTTGATAAGCGCAGATATGCCCTCCAGGTGCTTGCGGACGTTTTGGGCGGGGGAATGAGTTCGCGATTGTTCAAGAAAGTGCGGAATGAGCTCGGCGCCGCGTATTACGTGAGTGCGGGAGTCGATCTCTATCTGGACCATGGCTACCTTGCCGTTTCCGCAGGCGTGGACCACAAGAAAGTGGAAATAGTGCTCGAAGCCGTGCTTGAAGAATTGCGACGCCTGGCAAGGGAGCGTGTGCCCGAAAAAGAGCTTCAGAAATCGAAGGATCATCTGGTCGGAAATATCATTTTGAATCTGGAAACAGCCGACGAACTCGCCGGTTTTTACGGAGAACAAGAGGTTTTGACCGGGGCGATCTTTTCCCCAAAACGCTTGATCGATAAAATTCAAGGAGTGAAAGCCGAGGAAATACGGGTCTTGGCGAAAATCATCATGAAGAATGATAAATTAAACCTCGCCATTATCGGTCCGCATAAGAAGCCGGGACTATTTAAGAGAATTTTAAAGATCTGATATGGACAGAAGAGCTTCGGAAATTTCGTGGGGAAGTTTATGGAGGGTTCTCTTCTTCCTGCTTTTCGTGGTCATCCTGTTTTTGGGGCGGCAGATCTTTCTGGGCCTGTTGCTCGCCATCATCATTTCATCCGGGCTTGAAACAATAGTAGATTTTCTTCAGCGCCACGGCATCCCGCGGACGATCGGCGTGATCATGATTTTTCTTACTTCGCTCCTCGTGTTTATTGTCGTGATCTACGCGATTATTCCGCTTGCGATCGTTGATCTGAATACGATCTTTGCCGGATTCGCGAAATCGAATCCCAATACGTTATGGGGTTTTTTGATTAACCTCAAGACATCCCAATCTCTCGATACAATCGTGAATAAACTTTCCCAGCAGTTCTTCTCGGGCAACATTTCTCCACTCGACATATTTTCGAGCGTTCTGGGAAGCTTGGGGCTTGCGCTCGCCGTTATCGTGAGCTCGTTTTATCTGAGCCTGACCCGTGACGGCGTCGAGCGTTTTATTAAAGCGGTATTTCCTCCGGATTACGAGAAGGCAGCGCTCAGAATCTATGAAAACTCGAAGAGGAAAATTGGATTTTGGCTTCAGACGCAGATCGCTTTGAGCATTATTATGGGCATTTCCGTGTGGGGAGCACTCACGCTCCTCGGAGTAAAACACGCCTTCATCCTTGGGATACTTGCGGGCCTTTTTGAGCTTGCGCCGTTCGTCGGCCCGATTCTCTCGGGCGGAATTGCCGTGCTTGTTGCGCTTACGACGTCCGTGAGCCTCGGGCTCTACACGCTCCTTGTATTTCTCATGCTCCAGCAGCTCGAATCCAATGTGCTCGTGCCCGTGCTCATGAGGCGGGCGGTAGGACTTCACCCCGTAATCGTTATCATTGCTCTTTTGATAGGCGCCGAAGCAGGGGGATTCTTGGGCCTCTTGATCTCCGTGCCCGTTGCCGCGGTGTTTCAGGAAGTCATCGACGAGTGGTCGAGTAAAAAGCGGTCCGCAACGGAAACGGTTATCTGATCCCGAGGGAAAGGAAATCGGCCGCGATTAGCTTGTGGTTATTTCTCCATATCCGTACAATCTGAATATGGGAAAAGATAAGTTTTATATCACCGCCGCAATTCCTTATGTTAATGCAAGGCCTCATATCGGCCATGCGTTTGAATTCGTGCAAGGTGATGCGATCGCCCGCTTCCATGCATCCTGCGGCGAAAATGTGCGGTATATTTCGGGCGCCGACGAAAATTCACTGAAGAACGTACGGGCGGCGGAGAAGCTCGGTATTACGCCGAAACAATTGTGCGATGAAAATGCAAAAGCGTTCGCCGATTTGGCGCGGGCTTTGAACGTAAACTTCGACGTATTTTTCAGATCTTCCTCGCCCGAGCATATTGCCTCGAGTCAGGATCTTTGGAAGCGCTGCGATGCGGCGGGAGATATCTACAAAAAAACGTATCGCGGCCTTTACTGCGTGGGCTGCGAGATGTTCTATGAACGGAGCGAGCTGAATGAAAAGGGGGAGTGCTTCGAACATCCCGGAAAACCGCTCGAGGAAGTCGAGGAAGAGAATTATTTTTTCAAACTTTCGAAATACGCGGGCCAGCTCGAAGAACTCATCGCTTCCAGTGCGTACGCACTCGTGCCCGAGGCGAAGAAAGCCGAAACTCTTGGTTTCATCCGCGGCGGCCTCAGGGATTTCAGCATTTCCCGCTCTACAAAGCGCGCCCGCGGCTGGGGCGTTCCCGTGCCCGGAGACGATTCGCAGATTATGTACGTGTGGTTCGATGCGCTCAATGTTTATAGAAGCGCCTCGCCCGATGCCTGGCCCGCAGATTTACATGTGATTGGCAAGGGGATCCTGCGCTTTCATGCCGTGTATTGGCCGGCGATGTTGCTTTCCGCGAAGCTGCCCTTGCCGAAAAAATTACTCGTGCACGGCTACGTGACGGTGGATGGCGAGAAAATCTCGAAGACGATCGGCAATGTCGTCGATCCGACTGCGCTCATCGCAACATACGGCGCGGATGCCGTACGCTACTATTTTTTGCGCGAGATTTCTCCCTACGAGGACGGTGATTATAGCGAGGAAAAATTCAAGATTCTTTATAACGCCGATCTGGCGAATGGCATCGGCAATTTTGCCGCGCGCGTACTTACGCTTGGAGCGGGCATGAAGGAGTTGAAGGGCGATATGGTGCCGGACGCATCGATAACGGAAAAGATAAAAGCGATCAAAGAATTGATGGGCCAAAAGATGAGCGACTTCAGGCTGAACGAAGCCCTGGCCGCGCTTTGGCAGTTGATCTCGTTCGGCGACGAATATGTGAATAGCAAGGCGCCTTGGAAAATCGTTGATGCGGATGAAAAAAAGCAGACGATATTCAATCTTGTGCTTCTCCTCGATAACGTCGCAGGACTGCTTGTACCGTTTTTGCCGCAAGCGGCGGAGGGCATTACGAAAAACATCGTCCGGGAAGGAAAAGAACTGCGCGTAAAAAAGATCGAGACGCTCTTTCCGCGGTTGAAATAAAAGAGAACTACGAAATCCGCAGCAGCGGCTTGATCGCGTCACGGTAAGCTCGAAACGTTTTCGCTTTGAATTCGTCTATATCTCCGGTGTTCGCGAGCACAACGTCCGCGCGACTACCGATATCAGAAATATAAATTTCGTTTTCCGCCCGTTCCTGTTCAATAAAATCTTCCCATGTTGTCTCCGCCGCGCCTGCGCGGTTTCTCGTTTTGAGCCACGCAAAACGAAGCTCGGCGGGAGCCGCAATGTGTACGATTATGGCTTTAATGCCTTCCGCCGGAAAAGCGCGGAGCATGGTTTCGTCGGAGAACCAGCGCACGCCGTCGAGGATTCCCACGTGCGCTTCGTCGCGCATAAGACGGTGTTTTATGGCGCGCGAGAGCGCGCCGTCTTTGAATGCATTGGGCTCTTTCATAATGCGGGCGAGCGTCTGCTCGTTTTCGCGCCCATGCGGAATACCCCAGCTCGTAAGTGTTTCGCGAAGCGGGTCCGAAAAGCGATGGCGCGTAACGGAAAACCGGTCGGTCCGGAGCAGTCCTTCGACAGAGTTTGCGAACGTTTCTTTTCCCGATCCCGGCGGCCCGGTGAGGCCGATAACGAGTTGCATGTTCTTATTGTGAAATATTTTCTCCGGGCCGTAAAGATGGCTCGATTGAGGCTGTGCGATCGGCCTCAAAAAATGCCGCTCCGATGATCATCGGAGCGGTTTTATATTTTGAAGCGCTGCGTTATCGCAGCCAAGATTCTTTTTGCAGGGTAGCGATCACTTCGTAAAGCGATCCGACAACGAAATCAGGTTTGGCTTCGAGAAGCCGTTCTTTCGGATGATTGCCGTGCGTGATGGCCATTCTTATGATCCCCGTGTCTTTCACGGAATTGAGGGGTTCGAACATGTCGTCCAGATAAATCGCATGTTCGGCCCTCACTCCGAAGTAGTCCAGGGCCGCTATTACGGTCTCCTTGCGATTGTTGGCGTCGCCCCGTACATAATCGAAGAAAGGGTTGAGTCCGAAATCGGACAAGCGTTTTTCCAATATCTCGTGGACCTCAGCGCTTACGATGGCGGCGCGGATACTGTGCTGTTTCAAATAATCGAGCAGTTCCCGTGCGCCGAGGTAGAGCTTCGCTTTGTTCCAATGCTCGTCGAAGTATCGTTTTCTGATCTTATTCAGGTCGTCGGCCGTGGTCTCGCGCGGGACGCCGTGTTTCCACCAGAACGATTCCATGTAATTCGAGCTCACGTCGCGTAAGTATACTTCGATTGTCGGAACTTCTTTTATTCCGTATTCTTCGAATATTACCTTCACGAGTCCGTATGCCAATTGCCGGCTGTTAAAAAGGGTTCCGTCCCAGTCAGAAATAAATACCTGCAGCTCCTCGTTCATTTTCCCCTCCGTTCGTCGTGAAGAAAGCTGGCTTTATGCTAGAATAGATTCATTCAAAAAGCAACATGAATCCGGGTTTCTTCGACGCTCATACGCATCTCCATTTTCCCGCTTACGATGCCGATCGTGAGGAGGTTTTTATGCGCGCAAAAAACGCGGGCGTGAAAATGATCACGGTGGGGACGCAGGAATCCACTTCGCGCGGAGCGGTCGAGTTTGCGAAAACGCACAAAGGCGACGCATGGGCGGCCGTGGGATTCCACCCGGCGCATTTTTCGGTCAACTGGTATCACGATAAAAACGAGCAGTCCGCGCCGCAGAGGGAAGAATTCAGCGTTGAAAGATTAAGAAAACTCGCTCTCGAATCGGAAACGGTGGCTATCGGCGAGTGCGGCCTGGATTATTTCCGGATAACGGACGAGGAATCAAAACAAAGGCAGCGCGAAGGATTTGTGCAGCAGATCGAGTTTGCGGCGCAGGTGAAAAAACCGCTTATGATCCACTGCCGCGCGGCGTTTTCTGATCTCATCGAAATATTAAAAGCGAATAGTTCAAAACTGAAAAGCGGCTCTCCCGGCGCGATCCATTTTTTCACCGGCACGAAAGACGACGCAAAAAAACTTCTTGATCTGGGATTTTCATTCACTTTTGGCGGGGTAGTTACCTTTACCCGCGATTACGATGAGTCAATCAAATTGATCCCGCTCGATCGAATTCTCTCCGAGACCGACGCGCCTTACGTTTCGCCTGCGCCTTATCGCGGCAAGCGCAATGAGCCGGCGTATGTGGTGGAGGCCGTCAAGAAACTTGCCGAACTCAAGAATATTTCGACAGATAAAATGGCGGGCCAGATTTTCGAGAACGCGCAAAAGATTTTCGCGATATAATGATTGATATTGATCTATTCGCTTATTCGCACGAATAAGCGAATAGATCAAGCAAATAAAAAGCCGCATAATTTCGAGAAATATGCGGCGTTTAGTGTTTCGGTGGAGTCCGGGTATAAAACCCCGGTCCCACGCGGAAATTGTGATGCATCGAAGCGGGGATCGCGTAGAATACGATTGCGGCCGCGAGTACTTGCGCAAAAGCAAGGAGGTAGAGATTCTTCGATTTCATTCGGAGGAAGATATAGCTCAGCGCCGCGCCCCCCACGAACGTAAGGGGCATGAGCACCGGATTCGGAAAATGGAAAGCGGCGAATATCGCTCCCGTCCAAAATGCCGTCTTTTGATCGCTCGAACCGCATTCCTTGAACCGTTTTGCGAAAAAGGCGTTCATGACAAGTTGTTGAAAGAGCGCCCAACCGAAGTATGCGACGAGGAAGAGAACGATTCTCCCCGTGCCCGCGTATCCCAAGAGATGTTTTCCGGAGATTGATTTTCCGACGAAGATCAGGGCTCCGAGCGACGCGAACACCCAATTCTTAAGGCCGAGACTCTCGAATGTTTCTTTTCGCATGATCCATCCCGCAAGGACAATGGCAGCGGCGAGGTAGCCGAAGCATGTTTTCTCCGGTTCGTGGAACCAGATGCGGAGCATTGCAAGTAAAAAGACGATCCCTATCTCAACCGGCGCAATCAGTTTTCGCATCATTTCCCCTATCCGGAAAGGAATGTTTTCCAGGTAAAGTCGACCATGGCATGGAGTAGTGAGGCGCCTACAAGAGATTTGCGTTTCTCGTATACGTAACCGTAGCCAATGCCTGCGATCGTCGCGCAGATCACATACCGCCAGTTCGGAAAGGAAAACGTCGTACCCATGCCGTTCGGCGTATGCTGGCCTATATGAGTCAGTCCGAAAATAAAGGAAGAAAGCAGAAGTCCGGGGAGAAACCTCAGCTTCCGCAGGATGAGGTTTTGGATCATGCCGCGGAACACCAATTCTTCTACGAGCCCGGTCTTCAGAAATATTCCCAGAGTGAATATGTAGATAAGCCTCGGTACGGAGTTGTGCGCGATTGCCGTAAATCCGGGATGAATAAAGTGCAGAAGCGTTGCGATCGGGAAGATCACCACAAAGAGCGCGATGTAGATTCCCGGGATCCATGCAATGTCGGACGCTTTGAGCGACCATCGGGCATTGAGATCGATGTTGCGCCAGAAGGGGAGGGCGATGAGGAGATACAGGGAAGTCGCGAACACGCCACCGGGAAAATCAATGCCGATTACTTTTCCCCAATAGCGTGGCAAGAAGCTTAGGACCGGAGGAATGAGCAGGGCGGAAATCAAAAGAAAATTCCACGCCCCTTGTTTCCGTCTCGAGTGATGGATGATAAGCGTAATGGCAAAGAAATACAGCGCCACCCGGAAAACCATCTCCGGTCTCCAGAAATGATTCAGGAACGTAAATACCGAGTAGTGAAGAGTGAGCAGGGTCGGCAAGATCCAGATTCTTTTCGGCTTATTCTCGAACCACCGAACGACTGGTTCCCGAATGGATGGCGCGATAAGCGCCGCCATCATTCCCAAAATTCCGAGCGCGAGGATCGACTCAGCTATTTCTCTCATCTCATGCCTTTCGATTCGTGTTGTGAGAAGCTCCCCCCACTATATCCCATGGTGTTTGCGGGCGTCAAACGGCACATCGTGCAGGATTACCCCTTCATTGTTTGGCGCGCAAGAAAAAAAGCCTCTTCTCGTGGAAGAGGCTGGCAGTACATCGAAAGAGCTAGCTTATGAAGAATATCGCCCAGAAAAAATCAACCAATCCATGGAGCAGCGCGGCGGCAACGAGCGACCGCCTTTTCTCGTAAACGTACCCGTACACTATCCCCGCAATTGTTGCGAAGAAAACATATCGCCAATTGGGAAAACCGAACCCATTGTGGTTCGCGATCGTGACCCTCGTGATATGCGCAAAGCCGAATACGAGAGAAGCGAGAATAATCCCGGATGCGGCATTCAGTTTCTTCACCAAGTTTTCCTGAATGACGCCGCGGACAAAAATTTCTTCGGGAAGGGCGATGGTGAAGAAACAAATGTAGGCTATCCGGAGCATATGCCATGCGGAGTGAGTTTCGAACCACCTAAACCCCGGATGGACGAAGCCGGTTTTTGTGGCGATCGGCACGATGAGCGCGGATAAAACGAAAATACCGAGAAGTATTGCCTTCGCATCACCCTTGTTAAGCGTCCAGCGGGCGTGGATCTCGTATTCGCTCCACACCGGAGTCACGGCAAGGAGATAAATGGACATCCCCCAATAGGCGATCGGAATGCCGAGCGCCCAAGCGTCTATCCATCGATAAGCCGCCGGAATAAAGATGAGAAGCACCAGGAAGATATCGGCACATCCTCCGAGCTTGAGGCGCTGCTTTACGGAAAAGAATGCCGCCGGGAGAAGGCAATAGAGCAGGAACCGTACGGCGGTTCCCTCATCGAAGTTTCTTTGTAGGACAAGCGGGAGAATACAGATTTGGAATAGTGCTATGGCCAAAGTCCAAAACACCCAGGGCGAGGTATCTCGTATTACGCTTGCGACTTTGTTTCTCCACCGTTCGTTGATCAGGGCGCAAAGGAAAAAGAGGAGTATGGGCGTAACGGATGCCCAAACGACGAATTCCATAGAATCTCCAGAATTGGCGACTTAATGATCTGCCTCAATTCTATTAAGGATTCAAAGGAAAAAGCAAATGAGAACCTGGCGTTTGAAAAACATTGAAAAATCGGATAAAATCGAAGGTAATATCATGAAATACGAACCGAATAAAATTGAGCCCAAATGGCAGAAAGTCTGGGCGAAGGAAGGCATCTACGAGCCGGATTTGGACGCTCCGAAGAAGCCGTTCTTTAACCTGATGATGTTCCCGTATCCTTCGGCCGAGGGGCTGCACGTGGGGAATATGTATGCATTCACTGGCGCGGATATCTACGGCCGCATGAAGCGCATGCAGGGGTACGACGTGTTCGAGCCGATCGGCCTCGACGGCTTCGGGATTCACTCGGAAAATTATGCGCTGAAGATCGGCACGCATCCGATGGACCAGGCGGAAACGTCCGAGAAAAGATTTTACAAACAGCTCGAATCGATCGGCAACGGTTTCGCCTGGAACGAGCACCTCGAAACCTACGATCCGGAATATTACCGCTGGACGCAGTGGATCTTCACGCAGATGTGGAAGCACGGGCTCGCGTACCGGAAGAAGCAATCGGTCAATTGGTGCCCGAAGGATCTCACGGTGCTTTCTGATGAACAAATCGAAGGAGGGAAGTGCGAGCGTTGCGGTGCGGAGGTTATAAAAAAAGAGCTCGAGCAGTGGTTTTTCAAGATCACGGATTATGCCGAGCGATTGCTCAAAAATCTCGACACGCTCGATTGGTCCGAGAAAGTGAAGATCGCCCAGCGGAACTGGACAGGGAAGTCAGAGGGCGCGCTTATTACGTTCAAGCTTCGCAAGGTTCCCGGCCAGCCGGACGACAAGCATTTGGTGCAGGCGTTTACGACACGCCCCGATACGCTCTTCGGTGCGACGTTCCTTGTAGTTTCTCCCGAGCTTGCGGAGAAATGGATGAACTTCGGTTGGCAAGTTCCTGCCGAGGTCAAAAAATATATCGATGCAAGCTTAAAGCGGAAAGAAATGGATCGTCTTGAGGAAGGGAAAGAGAAGACGGGGATATTTACCGGGGTCTATGCCGTGAATCCCGCAAACAAAGAAGAAATTCCCGTGTGGGTCGCGGATTATGTTTTGGGCTCATATGGAACGGGCGCGATCATGGCCGTGCCCGCGCACGACGAGCGGGATTTTGAGTTCGCGAAGAAATTCAAATTGCCAATCATAAAAGTAATCCGTCCAATTTTGCGGCCCGAGTCAAAAATTGAGGGAGCTATCGGAGTAGCCGAAAGTGAAATTTCGGTTGAAGGTGAATTATGGGAGGGAAACGGAGAACTAGCGAATTCCGGTAAATTCAACGGTATGGATTCCGAAAAAGCCAAGTGGGAGATAACGAAATTCGTCGGCGGTGAGAAGAAAGTGCAGTTCCGCCTGCGCGACTGGCTCATTTCCCGCCAGCGCTATTGGGGTCCGCCAATCCCGATGATCCATTGCGAAGCGTGCGCGGCGAAGGGTGCGGGTGAGAATAAAGATATGCCCGGGTGGTATGCAGTTCCGGAAACCGATCTGCCAGTCGAACTCCCTCGTATAAAAAACTTTCGCCCCACGGGGAGCGGAGTTTCGCCGCTTGCCGCAGAGAAATCATTCTATGAAGTGAAGTGCCCGAAGTGCGGAGGCAAGGCCCGACGCGAAACGGATGTGTCGGATACCTTCCTCGATTCCGCATGGTACTACCTGCGTTATCTTGATCCGGAGAACAAAAAAACAGCGTTGAACGAGAAGCGCGTTGCGAAGTGGCTGCCGACCAAAATGTATACGGGCGGAGCGGAGCACGCGGTACTCCATCTGCTCTACGTCCGCTTTGTTGCCATGGCGCTGCACGACTGGAAACTCGTGAAGTTCGAGGAACCATTCAAGAAATTTCGTGCTCACGGACTCTTAATCAAGGATGGAGCTAAAATGTCGAAGTCGAAGGGGAACGTCATCAATCCCGACGAGTACATCAAGAATTTCGGCGCGGATACGTTGCGCATGTACCTTATGTTCCTCGCTCCCTTCGAGCAGGGAGGGGATTTCAGGGATTCCGGCGTGCTCGGCATCGAGCGTTTCTTGAAGCGGGTGTGGCAGTACGCGGAAGTTGTCATCCCCGCGAAAGCAGGGATCCAGAATACGGTATCAAAAAAACCTGGATCCCCGGTCAAGCCGGGGATGACGAATAGGGCGTCTTTGTTGCATAAGACGATAAAAAAAGTGAGCGAGGATATCGAAAAACTTCACTACAATACCGCGGTGAGCGCGCTTATGATCCTGCTCCACGGATTCGAGGACGTTGGCGGATCAAAAGAGGATCTCGAGGTTTTTTTAAAGCTTCTCGCCCCGTTTGCGCCGCACATGACGGAAGAGATCTGGCGCGAGACGCTCGGCCATAAAACTTCGATTCATCGGGAACTCTGGCCGATCTGCGACGAAAAACTTACCCGTGAGGAGAAATTTACGCTCGTGATCCAGGTCAATGGCAAGGTTCGTGATACTATTGAAGTGGATGCTGGCATAAGCGAAGCAGACGCAAAAAAGCTCGCGCTTTCGAACGAGAAAATTAAAAATCTTCTCGGTTCGCGGGAGCCAAAAAAAGTTATCTACGTTCCGAAAAAACTGGTAAATATCGTCGTATGATGCGGGGAAAAAATATGTTAAGTTCATAAAATCATGGGAGGAAAGGCGGTAGTCATTTTATTTTTAATCGTGGTAGTGGGCATCGGGTTGTTTATCGTGCGTTCGGGGATCGTCGGACAGGCGGTTTCGGGGATAACTTCTCTCACGAATCTTCGCCCCGCCTCGACGACCGCACCGGGCTTCGGTGTTCCGCTGTCTATTTTCGGAGCATCAAAGTTCGTGCCTGCCCCGCCGCCCGCGCCAGGAAACGTTGCGCCGTCGCTCCCTCCTCCGGCTGGCGGATCGCAACAGCCGACTTCAACTATCAGCCAATCGGAAATTCCAACGGGATATACTCTTCGGGATCTTTCCCCTTATTTTCATAAAATCCGCATCGGTTCGGTATCGCCCGGTTCGATATATTCGTATGGCCAAACATCCTTGGCCGCCGGTTTTTCCGGTAATGAAACGATTGATGTAAGCGGTTGGCTTCTTCGGGCCAGGCAGGGGAGCCAGTATGTTCCGCAGGGGATCAATATATACGACCCTTCGGGCCTCACCGTGGAAAGCGATATACATTTGGGATCGGGGGATATGCTTACTATCTATACTTCGCAAAGCGCGATAGGAAAAAACCTCCGGCTGAACAAATGCATCGGTTATCTTGAAAATACAAATCACTTCACGCCACCCCTGTTTTCCGTATGTCCCTACCCCAATCGGAGCGAGATAGATACCTTTACCGGCCAGTGCCAGAATTACGTCTTTTCGCTTGGAGGATGCCGCATGCCCGATGCGAACCCTCCGGTCCCCGAAAATGATTACGCATGCAGGGCGTATATCGACACATTGAATTACAAAGGGTGCTTTGATAAATATCGCTCCGACGCCGATTTCCTGAGCCGTGAGTGGTATGCCTGGACCGGTTCGCGGTTCCTCGATCAGTTCCATGACAAGGTTGTGCTTTTGGACAGGAACGGCCTCGTGGTGGACGCCTATGAATACTAAAGAAGTGAAAAGATGGACGCTGCGGTTCCGCGCCGTGGACAAAGATAATTTTGACGAGTTGAAGCGTGGTGAAAAATCCGTTGAAACCCGCGCGGTGACGGAGCGATACAAAAACATAAAAAAAGGAGATGTGCTCGTAGTCGTCTGCGGCCAGGCGCGAATCGAGAAAAAAATAAAACGAGTCCGCCGCTTCAAATCGATCGCGGCGCTTACGAAAGCGATCCCGTACAAAAAAATCA
>JBGPES010000002.1:0-18374 GCA_041482935.1 Minisyncoccia bacterium
AACCGACGTATTTCTTGTGATTATCGAGGAACGCAATTTGCAGAGCGAGCTTGTCTCCGTGGATCCACCAATCATCATCATCGAGAATTGCCACGTATTCTCCGGACGCTTCTTTCAGGCCCGCATTGGAAACAATAGCAATCCTCCCTACGTGACTTAGGCGGATGTATTTTATCCGCTTGTCCTTTTTTTGCCATTCTTTCACCACGTCCGCGGTGTTATCGGGAGAACCATCATCCACGATGATCAATTCCCAATCCTTGAACGACTGGTCGATGACGCTTTGGATCGCTTTCCCGATGAACCCAGGACGCCTCCAGGTCGTCATGAGCACGCTTACCTTCGGATTTGTCATATTATAAAAGATAACAATTAAGCTATACTTAAACAAATGAAAAAACATAAAAAATACTTCCGGGGGCAGAATGGCGATTTACTTGTGACTCTTGCGATGCTTATCTTCGGTTCGTATGCTCTTTTCATAAAATTGCTTCCCGAAATCCCCGTTGTTTCCTTTCTGTTTGCCATGCAGGTCGTGGGCGCAATTTCTTTTTTCTTTCTCGCGTGGCGTCGCGGGTTCCAAAAGATAAGTAGCAAGGCATGGTGGCTGCTCATCGCGCTCGCACTCACAACGACGGCAAATGACCTTGTCTATTTTTACGCTTTTCGTCTTACTTCGGTCGCGAACGCTTCGGTCGCGCATCAACTCGTCTCAGGCTTTCTTCTTTTTCTCGCACCATTTTTTCTTCGCGAGAAAACCGAAAAGAACGAGTGGATTGCGCTCGCCTTCGCATTGACCGGTGTTTTCATCCTTTTCGGCTCGGGAATATCAGTTTCTTCGCACGACACCCTGGGCGTCATACTCGGACTGCTCTCCGCCCTCTTTTACGGGCTTTTCATCCTTATCTACCGCTATATGCCCACACAAGGATATTCCGTTGATTTTATGAATTTCTGGAGGTATGCGTTGAGTACCGCGCTACTTCTCCCCGTGATCCCATATGTGGGAGGATTTGCAGTGCTTTATCAAAATTTTTGGAGCCTGCTCGCATTCGGATTGCTGTTCGCCGTGATCGCCTCACGAATACACAATCTTGGTATTTCGCGGACGCGCCCGTTGCACGTTTCTATTATCGGCAAAAGCGAACCGGTCATCGCGACATTCTACGCGTTCTTTTTCCTTCACCAGACGCCAACGCTCTCGGCACTTCTCGGCGGAGCGTTTATTGTGGGATCGAGTCTTTGGCTCACGCTCCAAGGAGAAGAAATAACGGAAGAATAGTTTTTATTGACAGACGGATAGGCTGGCGTTATAATTGCGACAGCAACTCAAACCCTGATTGGAGGCTCGAATGCCCGGAAAGCAGAGGGCGATTCTCACCGATCTCGATGGGATTTATTTCAGGCTGGTTGACCATTTCGGAGAATACGGCGTCTCGGCCCGATTCGAAGAAGAAATCAAGGTGGTCGGCGGCTTGGGCGATGTGATGACCGATCTTGAAGCAAGGGGCTATATTTTCCTCGGCAATACAAATCAGCCGGATATCGCACGCAAGAAAATCACTCCCGAGTTTCTCGAGAAAAAACATGCGATGCTCCGGACGATGTATCCGCAGATCAAGAAAATATTCATCTGTACCCACACCGAAACCGATCTCTGCCCATGCCGAAAGCCGAAACCTGGATTATTCCTCGATGCCGAAAAGGAGTTCGACGTCGACTTCTCGGTTTCCTGGGTCATCAGCGACGCAAAAACGGATATTCAAGCCGGCGCTTACGTACGGGCAAAAACAATCCTCGTTCAAACGAATTGGAATGCCGAGAAAATAGTTCCCGTGTTGGGAATCGCAACGGCAGTCGTAAACGACACGAGGGGCGCGCTGAAACTCATCTTGGATCTCGAAAACAAAACTTCCAATAAGGATGACGTATAACCCTTCTCCACCGACCGACACTTCGCGTCGGTTTTTTTATTGATGTTTTTTCAGGTATTCCTCAACCTCTTTCCATTTTTCGAGCGTATCGATTCCCTTTGAAAAATCATCGCACTCGTAAGAATAAAATGCCTCGCCGCGCTTCACGATGTCGGGCAAAAGCTGTTTGCCAATCTCGTAGGGTTGACTCGGCGGAACGTACGACAAAATTTTCTTCTTCAAAATAAAGACGCCGCGCATGCGATAGGCATTCGGATATTTTTCCGTATGCGGTTTCGGGTGAATGGCAACGTATTTGCCGTTCGCACCGAGTTCTGCGACGTCGGCATCGGCGTAATCATCGGTTTTTTTCATGCGCTGCATGCCGATCGCTCCCGGCGGGAGTTTCTCCCATGCCTCCCGCATCTTTGAGTAATCAACCAGGCTGAACGTATCGCCGTAGATAAGAAAAAACTCATTATCGAGTTTGTCTTCGAACTGCTTCACGCCCCCAGCAGTGCCCAAGATAACCGGCTCGAAATTATAGGTGATTTTCACGCCGAACTTCGATCCGTCGCCGAAATGGTTTTTGATCACCTCCGGCAGATAGTGAAGATTCATGAAAAATTCCGTGATACCGTGCTTTTTGAACTGCTCCACGTGCCACTGAAGCATCGGCTTACCGAGAATCGGAATCATCGGTTTCGGCATCGTGTCGGTATATGGCTTGAGCCGCGCGCCGAGGCCCGCCGAAAGAATTACCGCTTGCCCAGTAGAGGAATTTCGAACTTTATTCAATTTCGAACTTTGGAAATCATTCATTTAAATGAATACTAAGCATACCCTGGTTACCGACTGATTGCTTAAATACCCGTATTCGAAATTCTCCTACTGGGCTTGTTTGATCATTGTTCAGAACTATAGCAGAACAGAATCCTTATTGACAAATCTTCGGGAAGGAAATAATCTGGCGATTAGAAACTCTTGGGGGTGAACCAATATGCCGTTCGACTAAAATTATGAAAACTATCGCGACGCTCTTAATGGCTTTGATCTTTACAAGGCACATCTTGAGGGATTGCAATTCAACCTGGAGCGCGATATTCGTGACTGGAATCGGGGAAACCACACTCCGGAACTCTGCGAGGAAATCTTGAAAAAGGCGAGTCGGCTGCGGAGAGCCGAAAAAGCAATACCCGGAATCGAAAAAACGCTTTTGGATTGCGGCATCGAACTCGGAGTAATTGCTCCCGTACTCTAACCACACAAGCGCAGGACCACCTTGGTCGCTGCGCTTTTTTATTTGGAATCGCACGATCATATGAGTTTGGTGAATAAAAGTATTTTGTCATCCTGCGGTTTAGCCAGAGCCTGCCGGCAGGCAGAGATCCCCGCTTTTTAAAAATTATCTGGGAGTATAGATCCTCCGCCTTCGCGGGGACGACAGAAAAGGCACTCCGTATGGGAAATATCCATTATTCATCAAGCTCCATATTGGAATTTGACAAATAAGTTTTTCCGTGCTAACGTATCACCAGCACTGCTGTAGTTGGTTTACCTTGAAAACGTGGAGGTGGTTTGTGGAAAAAGAACGGACGCTTTTGGCAATACTGGGAAGAGGAATCCAGAAAACGGCATCGGACGGGCTGTGGGATCTTACGGAAGATATCGAGGTCTGCGACGAACGATTCGCGCATCTCCCGATCCGCGTGCCGCAGGACGACGACCATCCTAACTCAATCGTCGGCGGCGGACATCTCAACCTCCTGGCCGGCCTCAAACTCGCGGAGAAACTCGATCCAACAATCATCGTATGCGCCTACGGTTATCGCTCGGAATACCTGAAGTCGATTGACGCACCCAGCGAGTCGATGATTATGAGCATAAAGTTCATTGACCTGAATTTTATGACAGGTCGTGCGACCCGCAAAGTCTGTGCTTTCGACGAAGAAGCCTGGACGCATCTTGCGGATCGGCCCTCGAACACCAATCAAGAGATCGACAACATTTTCCGCCAGGCGCTCTTTGCCGGCATCTATAATGTTGCCATTGTCGCCGTGGGAGTGCATACCTGGCGATCGAATCTCATGGCGCAGCTGCACCTTTCGAGCGGAATGCCTCACTACAACCAAATCAATCTCCAATTCTACGCGAGCGAGAACGTGCTTCTCGAAGCCGATCCGGAAAAATACGGCGAACGGTGCCGGGCGCTCACGGGCTCGAAATCGTACCAACGAAATTTCCAGAAGGAGCAGGATGGCGTCAACGCCCTCCTTTCCGGCAAATACAACTCGATCCAATCCGCCTCGACCTCCAAGGCCTGAAACCACGGCCCGATTGCGAAACAACGCAATCGGGCCTTTTTATTGGACAAAAAATTAGAAGTGATATATACTGCACAGTAGCATAAAGACGTGAGAAAAGGGATCCACGACATGGCATCTGAAATGAAGCATAGGGAGGATGCGTGAACAACAAGACTGTGGTCGCCATTATGGGTCTTCCCCTGTCAGGAAAAACAACTCTCGGCAACAGGCTTTCCGGACTTACCGGAATTCATTATGTTGATATTGATGACGGCCCCGTTCACTGCGGTCCGCCCCAGGAAGAAAATCCGCTCCGATCCGATGAATCACGGGCCCGCGAACGAAAGCGAATGACAGTGGCGTACACCGTAGAGCACGCCGCAGTAAAGGCAAATCTCGAAGCAGGATTTTCGCTCATCATCTCGGCAACCTATTCCCGCAAGTCCAATCAAGAATTTCTTCGTAAAGCCGTAGAAGGCGGAGGAGGCGAACTCAAGCTCATCTGGTGTAAATTCAATGATACAGAAGAAGAAATTGCGCGGCGAGTGAATGAGCGTCTCGCGAAGGAGGCTCCTGGCGGCTGCCGCTCGGTCGAGCACTATCTCGACGATAAGAAGAGATACGAAGGGACCGACCTTCCTCATCTCTTGCTTGATCCAAGCACCATCGAGGATTGGGATCGGGTGCTCCGGTATATCAAGTAAAAGCAAACATAAGGCGTTGCGCGATGCGCAACGCCTTATTTATTTCTCAAACTATTGACGAATCAAGTTTTATCTGATATATTACCCCCAGCACGCCACAACTTTTTCAGGGAGAACAACGCATGGCGGACGTTGCACAATCGGATCATTTTGGATTGGCGAGGAAATTCCAAAAGTTTCTTACAGGCCTTAAGCCGTTGTTTGAAAAGTCTATCGGCCGACGGCAGGTCGTCGAGGAGAAAGCCAAGGGCGAACTGGTCGGAGACTTGGATATTAAGATAGAGAAAAGAATTTTCGAATTTCTCGGGAAACACTTTCCCGACGACGCAATCGCAAGCGAGGAGACCGCTCACGAATGGCCTCCGAAAACGGAGCGCTATTGGATTATCGATCCCGTCGACGGCACGCATAATTTTCTGCTCGGCCTGCCGCTGTGCGGCATAATGCTTGCCCTCATCGAAAACAGCCGTGTTGCATTGAGTGTCGTCTTTCTTCCTTTCGAGCAAAACGGATTCTACTTCGCAACCCGAGGCAAGGGCGCCTGGCGCTCCCAAGACGAGGGATTCAAACAATTGTTCGTTTCGAAAGAAGAAAATCTATGGAAGGCATTCCTTCTTCTCGAGGGACCATCCCGCGAACTCAAGCAATCGGAATTCATCCGTCAGGCACGATTCGCAACACAAAGGGATCGAAACACCCTCTCAAGTTGCTGGTCCGGAACCAGGCTCGCCCTCGGCGATATGCTTTCCGAAACCGCCGACGCGCTGATATCGATCTGCAACAAACCGACCGATACCCTGCCGCTTTGTCTTCTCGTTGAGGAGGCGGGCGGACGAGTTACCGACCTTTATGGAAACGCGTACAGTCCGGAAAATTGCTCGTCCCTCATCTATTCGAATGGCTGGCTTCACGAATCACTTCTCGACATCGCAAAGAAAACACGGGCTCTCTCTCAGCCGCTTGAATTGCGCTGCCAATCAAAAAACAGAGGGGGTGATTCTCCTTAAAATCCTACTCCGACGGGGATCGTGGCACGCCATGGTCCCTATTTTTTTCCCTAAAAACGTTTAATAATGCGGATCGCCTCGCTCAAGTTCTTCACCACGAAATCGGGTTTGGATTTGAACTGCCAAACGTCTTTCCCGCCGTGGCCGGTCTTCACCAAGATCGTCCTGAGCTTCGCACGGTTCCCGGCCTGCGTATCGCGCGTCGAGTCACCTACCATAAAGCTCTTTTTTAAGTCGATGCCGTACTTTTTCGCGGCATCAAGGATCATGCCGATTTCCGGTTTTCTGCATTTGCAGCGCAGGCGGTATTTTTTAAGCGTCGCCTCCGAATGATGCGGGCAATAATATACCGCGTCAATCTTCGCTCCCGACTTTCCGAGCCGGCCGATAAGTAGCGCATGAATTTGATCGACTTCTTTGGGCGTGCTTATCCCGCGAGCCACGACCGGCTGGTTAGTAACAATAACCGTGAGATAGCCGAGCTTATTCATTGCCTTCACGGCCTTCGCCGCGCCGGGCAAAAGTTTTACATCCGTTGCCCTGTGCAACAATTCCACCTGTTTGATGATGGTGCCGTCACGGTCGAGAAACACTGCGGGTTGTAGTTTCTTTTCCATATATTTATGAATCCTGAATCTTGCTGTCATCCTGAGCTTTGCGAAGGATCTCATACGATCGATTCTTAGGAGATTCCTCGCAGAGCTCGGAATGACGGGTGGAGAATGCTAGGAAGCCAAATGGTGGAATCGTTTGATTTCGATTTCGCCAAGCTCAGCTTGGTTTCGCCCCTGCCCGCCGGTAGGCGAGGCTATCGGGCTTTCGAGCTGGGTTTCTGCACTGATTCCCATTTTCCTTTCTGCGACTGGAATTTCGGATGCGAGACGATCAGATGCCAGACGACCGCCTGGAATGCCTCGGTATGCGGCGTTACGTTGTCGGGATTTACAACCGGAATCACGACGCATGCGTCCGCAACTTGCTTCGTGTGCCCCCCATCGCGACCAACCACACCCACCACTTTGGCCCCCACCTGCTTTGCCAGCTTCAATGCCTCGACGATATTCATGCTGATATTCTTCTCGGCATTGCCGCCGCCGACCGAAAACACCATGACGCCGTCATTCGGCCCAAGATTGCTCCCCAGGAGCCAATTGGAGAAGACCGTGTGAAAACCGTCGTCGTTCGTCCGCGCCGTGAGCTCCGAGACGTTATCGACCGGCGTATAAGACTCGATACCGGTCAATTTCCTGAAATCGTTTACCGCGTGGCTTGCATGCCCCGCGCCACCGCCCACGCCGACTACGAAAAGCCTGCCCTTCTTATCGCGGACATCCTTCAACACTTCGATCATCTTGTTGATCTCGTTTTTGTCGATCTTTTCGGCGATTTCTTTTACCTCATCGAGATATGAATCGATATAGTCGTGGTACATGTTTCAGATCGTTAGCTCTATAGCTCGTTAGCGGAATTGCTAAAGAGCTATTTAGGATTCATATAAAGTATAGCCGACTTTTTGTCCATCGTCATAAAACATTTTGACGGTTTCGAGCGAAAGTTCGTGATGGTCAAATCCGACTTTTTCCAGTTTTTTCAAAATCTCGGGGGTCACGGTGATAATATCCGATCCCGCCTCCTCCGCGTTGTAAATATCGAAAAGCTGGCGCGGGCTCGCCCAAAGGAGTTCGTAGTTCGGAGATTGCGCGGTGATAGCTTTCGCCAACTTCATGAGCGGCACGGGGTTCACGCCCGTATCGGCAACGCGACCGGCGAATACCGAAATAATTGCGGGCACCTTGGGCGAAAGAGCAGCCACAACCTCTTGCACCTGCGGCAAGGTCATGATCGCCGTCACGTTTATTTTTATTCCTTCGGAGGCAAGTTTTTTTATGAGGTCGGAGGAAGATTCCCGCTTCGTGTTCATGACCGGGATCTTCACGTAGACATTGGGGGCCCAGGACGCGATGATCCGCGCCTGGCGTTCCATCTCGGTGAAATCATCCGAAAATACCTCGAACGACACCGGCTTGTCCTTGATCTCCGCAAGCACTTCTTTCGCGAATCCGGTGTAATCGGTCACACCCGCTTTGCGCATCAAAGTCGGGTTCGTGGTGAACCCTTTCACAAAAGGAACCTTGGCAAGCTCTACCATGCTTGCCTTCTCCGCGCCGTCGGCAAAGATTTTAACGCGTAATTCGTGGGCTTTGGGGGGCATAGAGGTACACTGTGAATGTAAAATAATCTGCTGAAAATGTCAAAAAATAAAATTACCGACCTTAAGGCCTCACGACCTTTTTTGTTTTCGAAGACCGATAGATCGCTGACGCCAGTTTGTTCGCCGCAAGTCCGTCTGCTCCGTCGCCGAGTATTTTCCCTTTTCCCTCGACCGCCGAAACGAAATTTTTCCATTCTCTTTCCCAGCTCACCTCCTTCGCGTTGAATTTGAAAATATGAATGTCGGGAACGCCGAACTCGGGCCTCCGTTTTCCGTACGTCAATATTTCTTCTCCGTAACTTCCGCCTTTTCCGTCGATCTGCAAGAAACCCCAATCGCCGAATATTTCGAATGAAAAAATATTTTTCCAATTCGTCGTGCTGACATGGAATGAAACGGTGGTCTTATCATTTCTTAATATTGCGAAGGCATTGTCATCGAGCTTCGTCTTCCAGAATTTTGTTTCGGCAACGCCATACACTTCGTTGAATTCGCCCGCGAACCAGCGCGCGAGATCAATGATGTGAACTCCCTGGTCCAGGAGTTCGCCGCCGCCCGAGATCTTCTTATCAAATCTCCATTCTTTTTCCATTCCTTTGCGGCCGCCATGACCATAGCGCGAGCGGATAAAAAGCACCCTGCCGATCCCTCCCCGTTCGAAAATCTCTCTTGCCTTCATTATGGAAGCGTGAAAACGATGATTAAAGCCGACTTTTACGAGCCGTTTTGCCTTCTTTGCCGCAGCAAGCATCACCGCAGACTCCTTCGTATTTATCCCGAACGGCTTCTCAACGAGCACATGCTTGCCGTTCCTAAGCGCCCCAAGAACGATAGGCGCCGCAAATGCGTTCGGCACGGCGACAATGACCGCATCAATATCCTTCTGGGATACCAACCATTTCCAGTCGCTTATGAATTCCACCCCGTATTTTCCGGCCAATGCCTCCCCGCGCTTCACATCCGGGTCGGCGACCGCGACAAGTTTCCCCTTTTTGGTCCTCACGATCGCCTCGGCGCGTTTGCCACCGATAAGGCCGGCGCCCACAATACCGATATTCAACTGTTTTCGATTGGATTTCATTGTTTTACCCGTCTTAATGTATACGCATCGCTCTTCATGATCTCCTCAATCTTCTTCTTATCCCATTTTTTATAATCATCCCACACCGCGCTCAAAAATTTTCCGGTGAGCCCGTCGGAGGCGCCTCCCGCGAGGAACACGCAGAGTTCCGCCGCTTTTTCCGGAGGAACGCCGCCCTCTTTTTTTTGCTTAAGAAAAACCCGGTAGCGCTCCTTTCCCACGGCCGCCTCCCCCGCAGCGAGCGCATCGTTCAAAATCTTCGTATTCACCGGCCCGGGCGCAATGGCATTTATATCAATATGATATTCCTTCATTTCTGCCGCCAACGTTTCCGTAAGCCGGACGACCGCGACCTTCGAAGCATTGTAGGCGCTGAAATTGGGCAGTGGCCCATCGCCTCCGCCCGAGAAATTAATGATCTTTCCCCTTTTTTGTTTCATCATGAGCGGCGCAACTTCCTGAAACATATAAAATGTGCCGAAAAGATTTACTTCGAACGTTTTTTTCCACTCACCGAGGTCCACGGAAACGGACGGGCCGATCGGACCGTAAACGCCCGCGGCATTTACGAGGATGTCTATTCCGCCAAGAGCCTTAAGCGTTTCTTGCGCCAGGTGCTTCGCCGTTTTCGGATCCGAAACATCGGCCATGCACGTAAAAACATCTGCATAATTCTTTTTTAACTCCTCTCCGGTGCTTGCAAGTTCTTCCCCGGACCTTGAAGCAAGCATGACGCGCACGCCTTCTTTCAAAAAATATTCGGCGACCGTTTTGCCTATCCCCCTCCCTCCGCCCGTAATTAACGCCCGTTTGTCTTTAAGCAGCATTTTTATCTTTAAGTGATGGAATTATCGGCCAACGCCGAAATAGTATAGCCCAAAACCTTTAATGATCTCTTCCTTATCGTAAAGCAAATTTGCGGTATCCAAAAGAACGGCGCCCTTCGCCACTTTGCCCATTTTCTGGAAATCCAAGTTCTTGAACTCAGGCCAGGGCGTCGTGATCACTATGGCGCTCGCAGAATCTGCGGCCGAGTAGGGGTCGCCTAAGAACGTGGCGTTCTTTATTTCCGGCACCTCTTTTTCATCAACTGCAGGATCATATAGAGTGAGTATCGCACCCCGATTACTGAGATCCACGGCGATCTCGAGCGCCCTTGATCTACGAAGCGTTTTCGTGCCTGGTTTATAGGTCAAGCCGAGTAGGGCGATTTTTTTACCCTTAAGATCGTGGAGAAGAGCCTGCAATCGTGCGAGAACCAGATCTTTTCTTGCGATATTCTTTTCGAACACGCTCGTGATCACGGGCAATTTCATATCGAATTTTTGCGCAGAGGACTGGAGCGCTCTCAGATCCCTTCCCAGTGTCCCGCCGGAAAATCCCAGTCCGGCGTCGAGGAATGCCTTGGGGCCGATGCGCGGATCGGAACGCAAAGCTTTTATCACGTCAATCACGTCCGCATGCGTTTTCTCGCAGAGATCGGCGATATCGTTTATGAAGCTCACCGAAGTGGCAAGAAACGCGTTCAGCGCGTGCTTCGTCATCTCCGCGGAAACGCACGACATGTGAAGAAGGTTTGTCTTCAGGGGAAGAAAAATATCGTTTATTTTTTTCCACCCTTCTTCGGTATCCGCCCCTATCACAATCCGTCCCGGATCCATGAAAGAGCGCACTGCCTCCCCCAACCGCAAATTTTCGGGCGTATAAACGTAATCGAATTGCAGACCCGGCCGGGCCTCCTTGATCATCTGACAGACGCGATCAGCGGTGCCGATCGGAACCTGGCTCGACATAACGAACAAGACATTGTCCTGGGCGTTGAAAATAGCCTTCTTCAGGGCCGAATAAATCGGCTCCATGTCAATATCGTCTTTCTCGTCAACCGGAGTGTCGAGCGTAAACCAGACCACCTCGCAATCTTTTACCACGGCGAAGTCAGTCGTGTATCGGAGGCGTTTCGAGGAAATATTTTTTCTGAGAAATTCCTGCAGTTCCGGCTCGGGAAGCGGAGGGATGATCTTTTGGAAATTAGAGATAACTTCTTCATCCTCGCTTATGCCCATGACTTCATGGCCAAGTTCCGCAAGACAGGCGGAATATATTTCGCCGCACTGCCACAGGCCCACAACGGCGATTTTATAGGAAGAAGCCATACAAAAATGGATCTAAAGATCAACGAGCGCCTTGCTCCCTTCGTAATCGAACCGATACCGCATCTCGCGCAAGCCGACATTCTTCATTGCTTCCCTCAATTTCGCATGGTCCTTGTTCACGTAAAAAGTGAAGAATCCTCCGCCGCCCGCTCCCGAGATCTTGCCGCCCAAAGCGCCATTGGCCTTCGCAAGATCATAGATCCTATCGAATTCGGGATTCGAAATTTTCCCGGACGTTTTCTTCTTGTGGGCCCAATGAGCATCGAAGAGCCGCCCTACTTCGTCCACTTCTCCTTCTTCCACTGCCTCCAAAATTTCCCGTCCGATATCTTTGATGTAGTGCATGCCTTCGGTCGCCGCCTTATTTTCTTCCTTAAACGCTTTTGATTGTTCGGCGAGAATAACATCGGCGCTCCGCGTAACGCCCGTAAAGAATATGAGCATGTTGCGGTTCAATTTGTCGGCGGCTTCGTCCGAGACATTCGCCTTACGCACCTTCGTCGTGCCGTCCTTTTCTATTTCCATCACCGTGAGCCCTCCGAACGCGGCCATGTAGGGATCCTGCTTGCCGATCGGCCGTCCCAAAACTTCCGCTTCAACGTTAAAATCCTCTTCGGCCAAGGTCTTTAGCGATACATAGTCCCGCTTTAAAATATGGAGCGCATGGAGAAGTCCCACCGCATAACAGCTCGATGAACCGAGGCCCGTGCCGGCAGAAATGTCGGCAATGGAACTTACCTCGATCTGTTTTTCGATTCCCATCTTTCTCAAAATTTCCCGCGCGATGTCGTGCTTCACATCGGAGAGCCGCTCGACAACTTCGGTCTGCGAGTATTTAAGGCGGATGAGGTCGTCCACCATCGGGCGATTCACGTTCACGAACATGTACTTATCGATGCCCGCCGAAAAAATAAAACCGCCGTATTTCGAATAATACGAAGGCAGGTCCGTTCCTCCCCCGCCGAGCGTTACCCGAAATGGCGTGCGCGTGATGATCATCCCGTTAGAAGCAGATCGCGATTGGCGACCTGGCAAAATTGGTTAGTTTATAACAATAAGTATTCATGTTTGTGGACTGTGTAATATATAGCGCGATCTGCTTCTAACGGGATGATTGCTTTCTATTCTACGCCGGAAAACCGCTTTTGTCTATAATAAAACGTTAAAAGATCCTATGAACGTGGACGATGGTTAAACGATTTTACTAGGGTCACTAGAGTCCTGTGGATGAAGCGGTACTTGAAGGTACTAGGATTATTGGAATTGTTTGCGGAGGAGGTGCCGGGTAGAATCGCGCACAAGCCGGATCGGCGGCATCAATTAGGCCATTCCGATCCTCATCACTATTGTCATGGCAAGTAGAATAATTAACTCCCTCCTCAAAATGTGGCGGAGGTGGATCTGGGGGGCGGAATGAAACACATCCCGCATCACGGAGATCTATTCGCCCATCTCCGTTGTTATCAATCCCATCCGAACAAAGTGCTTTAGTATCTTCCGGTCGTAGATTAGAAACATTGCATCTCACTGTGCACCTTAATACCGAGTGACATCCTGCCCCACCCCCAGAGCCATCCGCGTTAATCACCATACAATTTTCATTGCCATCACGTTCTGCTTTGTTTTTGCAAAAACTCGGATCGCCGAACATATCACCTGGAGAACAAATTTCAAAAGAAACTACATAAGAATTGCCTAGGAAAGACCTTGATGATGAAATTAACGAAAAACCAATCGCAATCAATGCAAGAACGAGCGCGAGGGTTACAAGAAAAGTCTTTTGATTCATTAATTTAACTATAGCAAAACGTCAAAGCGAGTTACTTACCGAATCTTCCCCTCCGCGAACTCGCCCTTCAAATATTCAAATTGCGCGCGGAGACCGTCTTCGAGTGATGTCTTTGCCTTCCAACCAATCTTTTTCGCTTCGGTAATATCGGCGAGCGTTGCAGTCGGCGTGTCGCCCGGCAGAAGCGGTTTTATGATAGGCGAAAGATTCGAGCCCGAAACTTTTTTTACCGCCTCCCACACTTCTTTCATCGAGAGCGACTTTCCCGTACCCAGGCGGAACAATTTATTATTGGTGCGATCGTCCTCAATGCACAGTAAGTGAAAATCCTGGATATCATCGACATAGATAAAGTCCCGCTTGTTATTCTCATATCCTTCGTAAAGAACCGGCTGTTCGTTCCTCAGCACTTTTACCATCAGCGCGCTCATGATAGGCGGATGCGAACGCCCGTAATCCTGCCCGGGACCATACAGATTGAAGTAACGCAGGAGCACATAGTTAAGGCCGAATGCGGAACGATACCCCTCGGCGATCTTCTCGCAGGTGATCTTACTGATCGCGTAGAACCCCTTGAGCCGCTCCTCGCCCTCTTCTACCGCCGAGGAAGACGAGAACACCACCTTTTTCACACCCGCGCGGCGGGCGGCTTCGAACACGTTGGCCGTGCCATGCACGTTGATACTCATCGTCTCCACCGGATCCTCCTGGCAGGCGATCAGGTCATTTTTCGCGGCCAAGTGAAATACCACATCCACTCCCTCAAAAAGCGGATAAATATCTTTTGAGCGGATATCCACGCCGTGAAGCGTAACTCCCTCGGGCGCCTTGCTCTGCCTCCCCTCCCGCATGTGGTCGAGGCCGACCACGGCGTACCCTTTTTCCAAAAGGCGCCGGGCAAGATTGCTCCCCACGAAACCCGATACGCCGGTGATAAGAATTTTTTTCATTGAATTACTTTTTTAAGCCGCCGCCTACGATTCAGAATGTAGAGAAAATGCACGAGCCGCGCAAATGGATTCTTCCCCGCCATCATTTTCCCGATCACGATGCGCTTCCGCGTCTTCTCTTCCAGTTTATCCATAGTATACCCTTTCGCTTCCTCTTCGCTCATCCAACCGCGCATGAGGTGCAGGATCTCCAGGCATTGTTCTTGGGACCCCTGAAAATAGAACGGCTGGTTCGTGAAGCTTTCGGGATGGAGGCGGCAGGCGCCGAGTGCCTTATCGAGATAGCAAAATTGTATTTTTTTGTATGCGAGCTTCAGCCAGAGATACTGCTCGTCCGCCCACCGGAACTTCGGTTCGAACGCCCCGTGCTTCACAAACACTTCTTTCCGCACCATAACGCTTAAGGGATTGATGAAGTTCGAAACGATAAGTTTGTCGAAAAGATATCCCGACGGATGTTCCATCGCGAAGTAATAGCGATCGCGCGGCGTTTCGTGATAGAAATGATGGATCTTGCAGTAACAAAAATCGCAATCGGGATGCGCTTCCATATATGCCACCTGCTCCGCGAGTTTCTCGGGATAAAAAATATCGTCTGCGTCGAGGAGCGCGATATATTTCCCTTTCGCCCCGGCAATGGCGGCGTTTCGCGCAGCGGACTGCCCGCTGTTTTTCTGGAGGGAATATTTGATACGGGGGTCCGTAAAAGCGCGCACCACCTCGGCGGTATTGTCGGTCGAACCATCATCCACAATAAGGTGCTCGAAATTTTGGTACGTCTGCGCAAGCACGCTTTGTATTGTGTCCTTCATATACGGCCCGGCGCTATATGCCGGCGTCACAATAGAAACGAGGGGCTCTTCTTTCATTTACTGTAGCTCCGTCTTTCCCTTGCCAACCTCTATGGAAACTTGCTTCATATCGAGTTTATTCTCCCACCAGCTTCGATTTTTTTTGTACCAGTCAACTACTTTCTGCATGCCATCTTCAAAGGTTGTCGTCGGCTGCCATCCGAGCGCCCTTTTAATTTTACTGAAGTCGGCGGCGTGGCGGGAAACCTGGCCGGGCCGGTCGCTCGTCATCGTGAGCTCTTGCCCGCTACCTTTTCCAGTATTCGCCGGGCCCACCATCTTCAAAACCAAATCGGCGATATATTTTATCGACACCCCTTTGCCGTTCCCGACGTTAAACACCTCTCCCACTACCTTTTCGGCAGGCGCATGGAGCACGAGATCGATTGCCCGCGCTACGTCGTCAACATGGGTAAAATCGCGTTCGCTTTCACCGGTACCATGAATGGTAAGCGGTTCGCCCAACAGGCGACTCGTGATAAAACGGGGTATTACTTTTTCCGGGTGCTGGCGCGGTCCAAAAAGATTGAACGGACGAATAATCACGCTCGGAATGTTGTAACTCGCGTGGTAGGCGTAAATGAGGCGGTCGGCTCCCGCTTTCGAGGCCGCGTAAGGACTCATGGGGTTCAGGGGATGATTTTCATCCATAAGCTCGCTCTCTGCGGTACCGTACACTTCGCTCGTTGCGATATAAATGAACCGCTCCACCTTTTCGCGATTGCGATGGACGGCGGTCGCCACGTGCTCGGTGCCCATCACGTTCGTCTCAAAAAAACTTTCGCCTTCGGCGATGGACCGCGTCACGTGCGTCTCTGCGGCAAAATGGATCACGTAATCCGATTTCGCCACAAGCTCGTTCACCGCTTTTTTATCCCGCACGTCGCCCTTCACGAAACTGAAATTCTGCGATTTTTGGATATCTCCGGGAATGTTTTTCATATCCCCCGCATACGTCAGAGCGTCCAAAACGATATATCGATAATCGGGGTATTTCTTAAAAAAACACGCGAGTACATTACTGCCGACAAACCCGGCGCCACCTGTGATAAGAATAGTTTTTGATTGCAAAGCCATGTGTGTAATTTTATGGCCAGAAAAGAGCGGTGTCAAACGGAAAACTGTTTTTCATGGAAAACACAGGGTGCTCCGTACTATATTCAGATATTCTCCGGCACGTCCTTCATCCACACGTCAAGAATTTTCGTTTCCCGTCCCACGAGCGATTTTCCGAGGATCTTTTTGATCGCCGCACGGTAATCAACGTCTTTCACCACCTTTGTGGCGAAACAAATGATGTTGGGCAAATTGTTGAATCCGAGCGGAGAGAGATGTTTGAGGTATTTTTCTTTTTTCGCAATAAATGATCCTTTGAGCGCGGGGAATTTTGATTCCACGTTATTCGAGATCTTCTCGAACCGGAAATCGCCGTAGCCAAGCTCACGCAACACGGAGCGGTATTTATTTTCCGACCAGAAATCCTTGTGATAGGCCCAGTCGGCCTCGTGCGAACCGAAGATATGGCGCGCAAACATGAACTGCTCATCGATCGATCCTTTTAAAAATTTCTTGGCAGACTCCTCAAAATCGGGGGTCTCGACATGGATCATTCCACCCATTTTAAGCCACCTGTGCCAGCGCGCGAGGAGCGTGAGCGCTTCATGGCGCGAGAAATGCTCCAAGAGATGCTCGGAACGCACCTCATCAACCGATTCCGCCGGATATGAAATAGTCCGCACGTCGCCATAGATATCGACTTTCGCCTTTTGAACGGTATGCGCCTCGGGCGGAAGATCGACATTCACATAGCCTTCCAAATATTTTTCCTGGCAGCCGAGATGAAGCTTTAAGGGTTTTTTCGCCGTTATGTCCATTGTTATTTCAAAATTGTACCTGATTTGGAAGAAATAAAAAAGTCTGTTCGATCCCTCGGTCATCCCGGGCTTGACCTGGGATCCTCTTGGCAGAAGATTCCGGCTTTCGCCGGAATGACTAGGAAATTCCCGTCTTGGCAAATATCCCGCGGAAACGCTTTTCGTAGGTGTGATCTTTTATGGTGCGCCCATATCCCTCGCGCGCGATCGCTTCGCGCTCGGCGTCGTGCGCAAGATAGTACTTTATTTTTTTTATAAGTTCCGGCGTGTCGCCGTAAAAAGCCATCTCTTTATTCTCTTCATAGTAGTTGCCGATATCCTCGGACCGGCCGGAAAGCACGAACGCGCCGCAGCCAGCGAGCTCAAAAGGCCGGGCATGCGTGTGTGCGATCGAGAAATGCAGATAAGCGCGGAAGTTATCGATAAGATGAAAGTCCGGCACCACGTGGTTTATGGATTTTCTGGCTACGATCCTGCCGAGCACCGAAGGATCGAATAGACTCTTCCGATCCGTAAGGTTCAGACAGATTTTGCTCCGGGAAAAAACGGCGAGCATTTCGTCCTGCGAAAGCTTTCCGCCAGGCCAACCAAAACCGAAACACTGCACATTTATCCCCGCAACGCGGAGGACATCGATCACTTTCGCACGACCCGATTTATACTGGCCCACGAAACTCACATCAATATCTTTCTTTATCTCCACCGGCTTATAGGTCCCCAGATTGCAAGCCCACTGCGAGAGCAAAATATTCTCAAAACCGGCCCGCTTATACCATTCGACTGCCTTCGAATAGGTCGTTACTACGTAGCTGAAATACGGCGGCCAATGTTTTGAATAATTCCAAAAACGCCAATAGTCATCGGCAAACCATGCGACGGTTTTGGTTTTGGTCTCGTCCTTGATTTTTTTGAGCGTCGCCGGATCGAGCTCGTCGGTGTACATGAAGGCGAAAAGTATATCGGGTTTTTCGCGCCACACGATCTCAAACAACTCTTTGTTAAATTTTTTCTTGCCGACTTCAAGAATGCGGTCAAAAGGAAACTCGATCGCTTCGACGCCCGGCATATTCTTGAGCGTCAAATAAAAATTCACATACTCAAAACTATCCCGCCGTTTGGGATCGTACCCCTCGTGCCGTATGCCCGTATAAAGGACTTTCATTTTTTTAAAATCGTCTTTTGGAAACCGGCTTTCCCTCGCGGTCGATGAATGTCATTTCCTCGTGGCCGTCAAGAACCTTTTTCCTGAAATCAAAAACTTTTTGCAGGTATTTCTCCGATTCATCGTGGACTTCGCCGGGAATCCTGTCGCCCGAATTCCCCGGATGCATCCTGCCGTAGGTTGCGAGCATCGGAACATAATAGGCAAGATATCCGCGCGAGTTGAAATTGAAGGTGAAGTCGGTCACGTGATTCATAAGCCGGCTCCCCTTGGGATACCGGGGGGCGCATTCGAGATAAACGCGCCTGCTCACACACGACGCCTGATCGCTGAACATGAAGCCGGTATCAAGCCAATACGAGAACCACTCCT
>JBGPES010000003.1:0-17782 GCA_041482935.1 Minisyncoccia bacterium
GGCGACCTGGACTTCAAACATATCAAAGTAATCAGGGACGAAGAGGACTTGGAAATATTGGAACTTCTTGTCCTTTATCTTGCCGAGGTCCGCTATTGGAAAAACCCCGACTACGGGATGTGGGAAGAAGAACTCAATCTTCATGCATCCTCGATCGGAGCGTGTGTGAGCGGGCTCGAATTCGTAAAGCGGCGGAGCATCATACAGGTTCCTCAAACGCTCATCAACAAAGGCATCGGAGCGCTGGAGAAGCTTTTGCCCAATGAATCGCTTGATTTTGGAAATGCGAATGGCCATACAAACGACATGGCTCAGCTTTCCCTCATTTGGCCGTATAATCATGCCGGACAACACGCGGAAGAAATCGTGAAAAAGATAATCGGCGGGGAGAAGTCTCTCGTTCAAAAGCACGGCCTGAACCGCTACTGGGGGGACAACTATTATCGATCGGCCAATGGCGTTTCCGGCGAGTGGCCGATGGGATTCTTTTGGCTCTCCATCATCTATTCGCAATTCCACCGAACGGACGAAGCCCGCCGCTGGTTTGAGCTTGGAGCAGCACAAGCGGTCGATGACAACATTCCGGAACTTTATCAGAATGACGCTGCCAACAACCATACGCCGCTTGCCTGGGCTCACGCGCTTGCCTTGACGGCGGATGCCAAACTAAAAGATCAGAATTGACTTACGGGGTGCCCTGGCACCCCGTGTTTATTTTTATATTGGAGCTTCCGTTCGAAGGATCGCTAAAAAACTTACGAGTCCGAGGAGAAATATGTTCCGCCCGAAACTGAATATCCTCCGTTTATTTTCCATTTTGTTCTATTTCCAAAAGGCGGTTATATTTCGCGATACGCTCTCCGCGCGCGGGGGCGCCGAGCTTGAGGCCGTCCGCGCCGACGCCATAAGCGAAATCGGCGACGAAGCTGTCGTTCGTCTCGCCGCTCCGATGGGAAACGATGACCGCCCAGCCATATTTCCTTGCCGTGCGAACGGCGTCCAATGTCTCGGTCACCGAGCCGATCTGGTTCGGTTTGATAATAACGGCGTTCACGCTCCCTTCGGCGTGCGCGCGTTCCATGCGGCGGACGTTCGTAGTCATAAGGTCATCGCCTGCGATCCGGACTTTCTTGCCGAAATGCATATTGAGAGCCGCGAAACTCAAAAAATCTTCCTCGCCGAACGGGTCTTCTATATAGATGAGGCCGTACTGCTTGATGAGTTTTTCGTATGTCGCCCGCAAGCGCTTCGAGTCCGCTTTCTTGATGTCGGTTGCGGCCGCGTCCATGCCAAAATCAACTTTTTTTGTGAGCTTTAATTTTTTCGCCACGGCGCGCAAGATGTGGAACGGCTCAAGATTATCTTTGAAATTCGGCGCGTATCCCCCTTCGTCGCCGAGGTTCTTTGCACCCCTGCCTTTCGCTTGCGCGAGCGCCTCTCCCAAACCCCGGTACATCGCTACGCCAACCTCAACCGATTCTTTGATCGTTCTGCACTTTGGGATGATCAAATATTCCTGAAAATCCAAATTGTTCCCGGCGTGCAGTCCGCCGTTCACGACATTGATGAAAAGCCGCGGATGGGCCAACGCACCGTAAGAAGACACCGTTATTCCACTATTCGCGCGAATAAGCCGCCACAACGGGATATCTTTGGCAAGGGCAGTTGCCCGCAGAAAAGCGACTGAGGCCGCAAGTATGGCATTCGCGCCGAGCTTTTTCTTTGTGAAAGTCCCGTCGAGTTCGTTCAAGAACGCATCAAGCGCCGCCTGATCCTCAAATTCCTTGTTGCGAAGCTTGGGCCCGATAATATTATTTATATTTCGCACAACGGCGATGGCGGGAAGCGCAACGGCTTCGGAAGCACCCGTACTTTTCCCCTGCGGCACGGAAGCCGTGGCGCGGACGCCGTTCTTCAAAGTAATCGTCGCCTCAACCGTCCATTGTCCGCGAGAATCGAGTATCGGCCGCGCCGTGAGTGATTTTATTTTCATATCGTTATTTAACGACGTTAATCGACGCGCCCTGGGCGAAGGCGACGATATTTTCTATCGTCGTGTCGAAAATGCGGTATGCGGCTTCTTTGCTGTTGAAGGCATTATGCGGGGTCATGATTACGTTCGGCATGGCAATAAGCTCGCGAGCCGGACCCATATCCCCCGCTCCGAGCTGCGCTTCTTCTTCAAGCACATCAATGCCCGCACCGCCGAGCTGGCCGCTCTTCAGCCCCGAAATCAATGCCGCGGTTTCCACGACCGCGCCACGCGCGGTGTTTATAAGATATGCGCCTTTTTTTACAAGGCCGATATTCTGAGAATTAATAAGGTGGTGCGTTGAAGGAAGGTACGGGCAGTGGATCGTCACGATATCGCTCTGCGCCAAAAGCTCTTCAAGCGAAACATAGGGGAAGCCCATTTCTTTTGCAAAGGCGTCGTCGTGATAGACGTCGTAGGCGATCACCTTCACCGCGAAGCCTTTCGCCATTCGCACGGCGTGCTTGCCGATGCGGCCGGTGCCGATAACGCCGATCGTTTTCCCCGCCAGGTCAAAACCCTGCAGGCCTTCCGTCGAAAATCTTCCGGCGCGCACCGCATCGCGGGATTCACAGACCTTCCGCGATAAGGCGAGGATCAAAGCGAATGCAAATTCGGCAACCGTGTTCTCGCCGTAGGCCGGAACGGAGGAAACTATAATCCCCCTCGCCGCCGCGGCTTTGAAATCGATGTGATCGAAACCGGTCGAGAGCGTCGTGATAAGCTTCATGCCCGGCAAGGCCTCAATAGTCGCGGCATCAACTTTCGAATCCATAAAAACGCCGACGATGTCGAAATCCTTCGCCGCAGGAACGTGATCTTTATCGAGCATCCCGTCCGCAAAACCGACTTCCACGCCCGCGTTCTTGAGCTTCGTGCTTGAGGCGATATACTGCCGCGCCTCCTCCCCCCAATGCTCGGCGAAATTGAAAAATGTTGCTTTGTGCCCCATACCATCATTTTATCCCAGTTTTCCGAGGTTTTAAAGGTATGGGATGGGACTTGACACGTATAGCAATTTTGCTATAATGGAAGCAAGATAAACAAAGGTCGATATATAACTTATTAATGTGAAAATACAAGTTTTGGATGACACTTCCGATTTCCTTAGCACCCTTTCAAAAGAAGATAGGGCGAAGATCGACGGACAGTTAGCCTCTCTTGCATCGAGACAAACCGAAGGCCTTGTCATAAAATCCCTTAAAGGAAAAATTCAGGAATTGATTGTAAGACAGTATCGAATCGTGTTTTTCAGAATTGCCGATATTGGATATGTCGTGGATATCTTCAGGAAAAAGAGCAAGAAAACACCTAAGCGGAATCTGGAAAGAGCGGAAAAAATCTATCGGAGTCTTAACACAATTACTTAAGTTCAAGTTAAAATAAAAAATATGAAGAAAACGGGTATAAAATATAATTTTACTCCACTTAATAAAATAATCGGGAAAGAGCTCAAAGACGAACAATTCCGAAAATTATTTACCGAGGAAGTAAGCAGATTACGGCTCGCACACGAAATCAAAACATTGCGCGAGAAGCAAAAGATGACGCAGAAAGAGGTTGCCGCAAGAGCGGATATGCCCCAATCGGTCATCGCGCGGATAGAATCGGGAACCCACAGCGTCTCGGTTGCTACCCTTCACAAGATCGCGATCGTTTTCAACAAGCATATCGGTCTTGTCGGAAACGCACAAAACCGCCGGTAAGGCGGTTTTGTGGAGAAAAGCGGAGAACGATCACGCCGCAAAGATTGCTCTTCGGGGGTAATCTTGGAATAATTGACTATTTTCATCGTCTTCCAATAATCCAACAGGGCTACAATTAGCTTTCCGGTCAAATAATTTGATTCTTTTTTCCCAAAAAAATCTTAGTCTATTTGCCTTCGAGTCGCCCCTATCATCATATCCATCGCTATAAATATCAATTCCGGAGTTTTCAATGACAAAATCTCGGAAGGTCCTATCTGAAAAATCAAGAACATAACCGCCTATCATCCCCGGCAGTTTTTCCAACTTTATCCTCTCGATATGCTTTAAATCGGACATCTTAATAATAAAACCCTTGCCCTTTAACAATTTTAATCAGTTAACTTAACAGTATCCCCTGGCAAGCTCGGAGCTTTGATTGTTATCCCCTCAGCCGCTTCACCAGAAAGAACCTCAATAGCAAGATTACTAATAACATTCGGCGGTATCACAACATAGTTTCCGGCTTCGAGTTCCAATTCTTTCAATCCTATTCGCCCCCTTATCTTACCCCGCAAAACAAAAGTGTATTCTGTGGCAAATCTTTGATACTTGGATGGGTGTTTCGTGGGAACACCTTTCTCGAATTTCCAAAATTTTATTTCAACCTTATCGGTGCCCCTCAGGTCGTTTACTTTTTCATTCATAAAACGGCCAACGAGCCATCCATTACGCTTCGGATCGTTCTCGCGATCCTGATAAAAATTTCCTGAATAATAACTTTCGCATGGCTTGCCTTGTGGCGGCTCCCCCTTCTTTATTTTCAAAATTTTCGACACTATTGCGCCACCTATCCAGCCACCAAGAAAACCAAATAGAGAGAAAACTAATGCTGCGGCATAGGAGTTATTGAGAAGCTGTCTCAAGAGATCTGGTTTGCTGATATAAGGCTGGAACGTCGTAGCCGGGGATTGCGACGCCTCCCTCACTTCCCCGCTGGTTCGTAGCAAAGCAGCACGTTCCCGGAACTTCAAGTTCTATTTCCTTTTCACTGCCTTCTCCTTCTTCGCGATCGCGACGGTGGTTTTGACCACGGTATCGGGGTTGAGTGATATGCTCTCGATCCCCTTCTCAACGAGGAATTCGGCGAAGTCGGGGTAGTCGGACGGCGCCTGGCCGCAGATGCCGATGTATTTCTTGCGCGCGCGGCATTTCGCGATGATGTCCGCGATAAGTTTTTTCACGGCCGCATTATTTTCATTCGCGATCTTAGTCACGATTCCCGAGTCACGGTCGAGACCGAGCGTAAGTTGCGTAAGATCGTTCGAGCCGATGGACATACCGTCGAAAATATCCAAAAATTCGTCCGCAAGCAAAACATTCGAGGGTATTTCACACATTACATAGATCGGCGTAAGCGCGGACGAACGCAGACTTGGCGCGGACTTACGCTGACCTCGGTTAGCGATATAGCGTGTTATGAGCCCGGCTTCCGCCATCGCTTCCTGCGTTTTTATTCCCTCCTCCACCGTGCGGCAGAACGGCACCATCGGGATTACGTTCGTAAGCCCCATTTCCTCCCGCACTTTTTTCACGGCCGCGGCTTCGAGCATGAATGCCGGCTTGAATTTCGGATCGTAGTAGCGCGAGGCGCCCCGCCAGCCGATCATCGGATTCTCTTCCTTCGGTTCATATGCCTCGCCGCCCAGGAGCGTGCGATATTCGTTCGTTTTGAAATCGGAGAAGCGCACGATCACGTGGCGCGGATAAAATGCCGCGCCGATCTTCGCGATGCCGAACGCGAGATTGTCCACATAATATTGCTTGGGGTCTTTCCATCCGCGCATTTTCTCGACGATCGCTTTGCGCACGGCGGGCGTCTGTTTCGATAAATTGAGAAGCGCAAGCGGATGAATCCCCATCTTCGAGGCGATGATAAATTCCTCGCGCGCGAGGCCCACGCCCTGGTTCGGAAGGAATGATGTTTCGAAGGCGGAATCCGGGATCGCGATGTTCACCATCACTTTCGTTTTCGTATTAGGGATCTTATTCAGGTCGTGCTCCACGACTTTGAATTTCAAAGCTCCTCGATAAATGGTTCCGGCGTTGCCTGTCGTATCGACGGTTATCGCATCCCCTGTCTTTATAACCCTCGTCGCTTTCTCCGTGCCCACGACCGCCGGAATGCCGAGCTCGCGTGAAACAATCGCGGCGTGCGATGTTCTGCCGCCCTTATCCGTTACGATCGCGGCGGCCATCTTCATGATCGGTTCCCAGTCGGGATCGGTCATCGTGGTCACGAGCACCTCGCCTTTCCTGAACTGGCGGATGTGTTTTGCGTCTAAAATAACGCGGGCCTTGCCGCTCGCGATCTTTGAACCCACGGCGGCGCCGGTCGCAAGAACGTTCGCGGTTCGCGAAGCATCGAGCCGGTATTCTTTTACTTTCGAGAAGTCGCGGCCCGCCTGGATGGTCTCCGGACGCGCCTGCACGATGAAGAACTCGCCCGTTACGCCGTCCTTCGCCCACTCCATATCCATCGGCGTCCACTTCTTATAGTGGTCGGTGTAATGCTTTTCGATGATGAGCGCCCATTCCGCGAGTTGCGCAATTTCTTTATTGTTCAAAACAAAACGGTCGCGTTCCTGGGGGGTCGTGGGAATTATCCTCGTCTGCTGGATCGCATGACCCGCGTGATAGATCATTTTCTGAAGCTTCACGCCGAGTTTTTTCTCGATGATCGGATGTTTAACTTTTTGCTTAAGCCCTTCTTTCCAAACGAGAAACTCATCCGGCGTTACTTCGCCCTTCACGATCATTTCGCCCAAACCCCACGAACCGTTGATGAGCACCACATTCGGAAAACCGGATTCGGTGTCGAGCGAGAACATCACGCCCGAGCAAGCTTTGTCCGAACGCACCATTTTCTGCACGCCCGCCGAAAGCCCGACTTTGAAATGGTCAAAGCCGCGGTCCTGCCGGTAGGAAATCGCGCGGTCCGTGAAAAGCGAAGCCATCGTGGCGCGTACGGCGGCGAGCACTTCTTCGGCACCGCGGATACCGAGATAGCTCTCCTGCTCGCCCGCGAACGAGGCGCCGGGAAGGTCTTCGGCGGTCGCGGAAGACCGCACCGCCATATCGGCGTTCTTGCCGTAGCGCTTCTCAAGCTCGCGGTAGCCGCGCACGATCTCCGCGGAAAGCTCCTTCGGGAACGCAGTGTGCATGATCGCGTAACGGATGGTCGAGCCGCGTTCGTGGAGTTGTTTCAAATTTCTCGTGTTAAGGCCTTTGAGCGTCTCCTTGATGAATAGGTCGAGCCCCGTCTTTTTGAGAAAATAGAAATAGGCCGCGGCGGTAACGATAAAGCCCGACGGCACGGGCACGCCCTTGCTTTGGAGCGTGCGGATCATCTCGCCGAGCGATGCATTCTTGCCGCCCACCAACCCTACGTCTTTGATGCCGACCTCCTCGAATTTTAAAATGTGTTTTTTGGAAGACATGTTATATTTTGAGCGCGATCACCAGATCGGAAACATTAGACCCCGTATCCCCCGTCATCAAATAATTGCCGACTTTTTCAAACAGCGGATACTCGTTGTTTTCCCGAAGGAACGCTTCGAGATCGAGACCCGCGTCCGCGATTGCCTTCATTGTTATCTTATCACAAATCGCTCCGGCGAACGGGCCGTGATCGCGGCCGTCCGAGGCAAGGGAAAGGATCGCTTCACCGTCTTTTACGAGCGGCAGCGCCGAAGCGCACAGTTCCAGATTTCTCCCGCCGCTTCCCTTTCCGCGAACCGTAACCGTGGTTTCGCCGCCCCAGAGGAGAACCGATCTCGGGGGCTCACCGTGTATCGCGTTCACTACCATATGCGCGACCTCTTTCGCTTCACCGCTAAGCTCCGTATCGCGGATAGCCGCTCTGAAGCCAAGACCCTCCGCCGCTTGTTTTATGGCTTCGAGCGCGCGCTTGTTCGAAACGGCGACGATATTCGAAACCTTCTCGAAATACTTGTCTTCTTTCGGCGTTTCAACGAGTCCGCATTTCTCTATATTGCATGTCCGCAAGACGTCGAACTTCGCGAGGATGCGCTCCGCGTCTTCGATGGTCGTCATATCCTTCGTTGTCGGCCCGGATGAAATGGAAGATATGTCGTCTCCGGGAACGTCCGAGAAGATGAGCGATACGACGCGCGCAGGATAGGCGTATTTTGCGAGATACCCTCCCCTCGCGAGCGACATGTGCTTCCGCACCACATTCATGTCCCGAATGGCCGCTCCGGCATGCATCAGGGCTTTAAAGACAGGAATCTCCTCGCGGTTGGTTTTGTCTTCCGGAAGAAAGAGGAGCGTTGAACCGCCGCCGGAAACGACGAAGATGACGACGTCGTTTTCGGTAAGTCCCTTCAGCGTCCCGACGATTGCTTCCGCGGCTAAAAGATTTTCTTCCGAGGGCAAAGGATGTGTTCCGCAAAAGGCCTTGAGGCGCTTCACGTCCGGACAAACTTTTACGTCCACGATAACGCCTCCCGAGAGACGGTCGCCCAATATCTGTTCCGTGGCATAAGCGGCGTCCGCGGCGCATTTGCCGATGCCTATAAAAAGAATCTTTCCTGCTTCTTTCAGATCCATCTTCTCGTTCCCGACCGCAAGCGTATTGCCATTGATCTTCAACGTTTCCCGGACGATTTTGTCCGTATCTATCGCCGCAAGCCCTGCCTCGGCAATAGCGAGCAACGACCGCCGCGCATCAGTTACCGCCAATATTTCGACGTTTTGGATTTTCATAAGCTGTTTCCGCCTCTTGCGTGGCTATCGCTTTATTATACCGTATCCGCTTCGCCACGCTTTGATGCTCCTTGTCCGATAATCCGCGTCCATGTCCGCGAGTCACCGCTACCACGAGAATAAGTATTTTAGGAAAAAGCTTTTTCATTTCTTTTCAGAAAGTTTAAATACTCCCGGTAATTCCGATGCCCTATGTTCGCGTTCCGACTTTTTCCGCCCACGTACGATGGCGGCAAGAACTTGATCCATGAATTTGATTTCTAAATGGTTATTTTTTGCCGTTTGAGAAGGAGCGAGTTGGAAACTACGGAAATCGAACTGGTAGCCATGGCGAGCGACGCCAATATGGGACTGAGAAGAATATGAAAGAATGGATATAAGACGCCCATCGCCACGGGGATCAGGATGATGTTGTATCCGAACGCCCAAAACAGATTGGTTTTTATGGTCCGCATGGTTTTCTTCGAAAGAACGACGGCGGAAGCCACCGATTTCAAATCCCGGTTGATGAGGGTAATGTCGGCCGCTTCTATCGCCACATCCGTGCCGCTACCCATGGCAATGCCCACATCCGCCGCAGCCAGGGCGGGCGCGTCATTAATGCCATCTCCCACCATGGCAACCACCCTTCCTTCGGCTTGGATTTTTTTCACCTCGGCCTCTTTTTGGTCCGGAAGCACTTCGGCAAGAACCCTCACGATGCCTGCTTTTGATGCGATCGCTTTCGCCGTCCGCTCGTTGTCGCCCGTTATCATCACAGACTCGATGTGAAGTTTCTTCAGAGCTTCGATGCCTTCGCGCGCGGTATCTTTCAGGATGTCGGCAACCGCGATCAAGCCGGCGAACTTCCCGTCAAGCGCCATGAGCATAACGGTTTTTCCATCCGTCTCCAGTTTTTCGATATCCGCTGCGTGCGCTTGCCACGAAACGCGGAGACGATCCATAAATTTTCGATTCCCGAGATCCACTTTTTTTTCGTCAACTATTCCGGTCACGCCATAACCGGGGATCGCCTGAAATTTTAGAACGGGCGACAAGGAAAGGTTTTGCTTCCCCGCCTCGTTCACGATGGCTTCCCCGAGCGAATGTTCGGAACCTCTCTCGAGAGAGGCCGCGATCTTGAGCGTTTCTTCTTTTTGTAATCCTTCGAACGCAGCTACGTCGGTAACTTCCGGCTGCCCCTTGGTAAGCGTTCCTGTTTTGTCGAAAATGATCGTCGTGATCTTATGCGCGGTTTCCAAGCTTTCCGCATCCTTGATGAGAATCCCGTGTTCCGCTCCGCGTCCGGTGCCGACCATAATGGCGGTCGGAGTTGCGAGTCCCATCGCGCAGGGACAGGCGATAATGAGGACCGCGACGGTGTTCAGCAGGGCAAGGAGCAGGGCGGGCTGCGTGCCGAAATCGTACCAAACGACGAATGTCGCGATGGCAAGCATAAGAACGATAGGCACGAAATAAGACGAAATCATATCGGCGATCCGCTGAATCGGCGCTTTGCTTCCCTGGGCTTCCTGGACAAGCTTCACGATCCGGGCAAGCACGGTATCGCTGCCCACTTTGGTGGCTTTGAGCGTGAACGTTCCGGTTTTATTGATCGTTGCTCCGACAACCGCATCGCCTTTTGCTTTATCAACGGGGATGCTTTCTCCCGTCACCATAGATTGATCAATAGAAGACTCGCCTTCGGTAATAATCCCGTCCACGGGGATCTTTTCTCCGGGGCGAACCCGCACCAAATCTCCAATGACCACCTGGTCAATCGGAATATCCGTTTCTTTGTTATCTCTTATGACCCGCGCGGTTTTCGGGGCGAGCCCCATAAGTTTCTTTATCGCCTCGGAGGTACCGGCTTTTGCCTTTGCCTCAAAATAACGGCCCAAAAGAATAAGTCCGATGATGACCGCCGCCGTATCGAAATAGGGCATCGGTGGTATGCCAATACCCTGCACTGTCTGAGGAAAGAACGTAACGACGGTTGAATACGCGAAAGCAACGGATGTGCCGATCGTAACCAGCGTATCCATATTGGCAGTGCGATGCTTCAGGGAAGAAATGGTTGCGCGATAGAATTCGAATCCTGCCCAAAATTGAACCGGCAGGGCGAGAATAAATTGGAAGATAAAATTCTGGAACAGAGCGGGGGCGGTATTCATGATTCCGGGGAAACTTCCCCAAGCGATGAGGCCGCCCAAGGTAAGGCTGACCGCCACCTTCTTTTTTAAGCTTTCGAGCTCCTGTTTTTTTCTTTTCTGCTCCTTGTCTTCCGATCCAACCTCTTCATCAAGGAGAGCTTTATACCCGACCTGGGAAACGGCCGAAGCTATTTTTTCGTCGGTTACGAGAGCGGGGTCATATGCCACCGTGGCTTTTTCAGTAGCCAAATTTACTGTTGCGCTATGGACGCCCGGAAGCTCCGAAAGGGACTGCTCGATCACCTTCACGCATGAAGCGCAGTGCATCCCTTTTATCGGAAATGTCTTCTTTATTTGTTCCATATATCATAGTGGGCTTGCCTGCCCCGAGTTTTGTCGGGGGCGAGTCCGTTATTCGACGATTATTGTTCCGTGATACATATTCATGCCGCACGAGATGGAATACCGGCCCGATTTTTCCGGCGTGATATCAATTGCGGTTTTCTGGTTAAGCGGCAGGGTCTTTCTGATTTTGAAATCCGGCAATACTACTTCCTCGAGACAGTTGCCGGGATCCTTGCGGAAAAAATTCAATCGGGTCGTTTTCCCTTTCGCGACCGAGATCACATCAGGCGAATATCCGCCTTCAACGATAATGCTAATCGCGTCTCCGGCAACCACTTTTTTCTCGCGCTTTCCCAGGAAATACCAATAGGTAAAGCCGATCCCCAGTATTCCGATTGTGGTCACGAGTAGTTTATCCATCCCGTTGAGAAGCAGGTCGCGGTCAAATGATCCGCGACACTGTCATATAATTTAGTGAACGATATTTTATTTTTTCTACCTAGTCCCATAAGCGACCGCGCCTGCCTGCCGGCGGGCAGGGCCCCTAACGGGATCCATGGCTTTTATGATCTTTTCGCAAACACTTCCATGACTTCATCTATCGCTTTGCCCTGCTTGCCTGTTTTTATGGAATGCGCCACGCAGGTCTTCAGGTGGTTCTTTAAAAGAACGTTGTCGGTTTCCCGCAGTGCTTTTTGAACCGCCTGCGACTGGCTCAAGACGTCGATGCAATATGTTCCTCCCTCAACCATCTCGGCGACTTTTCGCAACTGTCCCAGGGAGATCTTATACCTGTGGAGAATTCTTTCCTTCTCGTTTTTAGGTGTATACGCCATAGCAAGAGTATATCCCCCCGTAGGGGATATTGTCAACCGCGCCTCGGTATGCGGCGGTGTCAAGTATTTGTTATGTCAAACCGGAGTATTTTTGATCCCATGCTGCAGGTCGCGTATATCGTCCCCGATTCCGTAGGCGTGAATCGCAGGGAATTGGAGCCGAGATTGAGGTGAACCGCCACGTTGTACTGCGGGATAAGAAGAACCGACATGCATCCGCCCAGTTTTACCCTGTCGTCGATCGAAACCGCCACGGGAAGTCCCTTTTTGACCGTAAAACTCTTTGGATAAAACCCGCGCTCCTGCGTTATATCCATATTGAATTTCTGGGCATTCGCATCATCCGGCGCATTTTGAACTTCCCCGGAAATAGCATTGACCGCCGAAATCACGCCGCTCGTATTCGGCACAACGGTAAACGCGGCTCCACGCGTCGTCATTCCCATGGGACAACTGAACAAAAAGGTTCCGGTCTGCGTCGGAATGAAGCGCACGATGGTTGCCTCGTTTTTTTTCAGGTACTGCGTGATTCCAAGGCCGGAAGAAACGACCACCTGCGCGCATCCGGCGGCGCGCGTTCCATCTATTTGCCATTCAACCGGAATACCCTGCTGAACCGTAAAATGAGACGGAGCATAGTCATATCCCGAAGCCGTCATTTTTACGATTTGGATGCCGTTCACGATCTGCGCATTGTTATCCGGTATAGCCTGCGCCGACGGACCGGAACCGCCGAAACCAAAAACGAAATTTGTACCGGTCAAAGCCAGTCCCCGATTGATATTCAATACTCCCAAGATAATGATGGATACCGCCGAAAACCGGAGGAATATTCGCTGGAAGGTTCCTTTCGCAAAACTTGAAATTGCGGACAGCGAAAGAAGCGCGGGAAGAGTCCCGAGTGAAAACGCCAGCATCGTGAGCGCTCCGACCGCGAAGCTTCCGCGGGAGAGAACGTAAATCTGCAGCGCTTGCGTGAATCCGCAGGGCAGGAAAAACGTAGCGCCTCCCAAAAGAAATGGCGCGATTTTCGATTGGCTCATGGAAGCTTCGTGAATCTTATGCGCGATGAATTTCGGCATCTTCGGCTGGAATCGCGAAAGCCCCGGGAAGATTTTCAGTATCTGCAAACCGAACAAAATCATCACGAGGCTGGCAAGAATCGTAAGGAATCCGGTAGCTTTAATCGAAAGAGAAAGCGCGGATCCCAGGGACCCCACAAGCCCTCCCAGGACCGTATACGAAACGATACGCCCGGCATTAAAGAAAACATGGGGCTTGAATTTCTGCGTTCCGGTCAAATTCGGATGCGCTTCGTTGTATTTGGCGGCGACCGCGAGCAACAGCCCTCCGGTGACCGCGATACAACTTGATGTTGCGGCGACCAAGCCTATGAGAAACACGAATCCATAACTCATGCCGGGCGTTATCCCGAGATCGGGAATCAAATGAAGGCCGCTAAAGACGAGATACAGCGAAACGATGAACAAGAAAATCATGATCATCTCCAAGTAATCTTCGACGCCGTTCTTCCGGGCGGAATTTTTGTTATCGGCGGCCCATGATAGCGTATATCCATCCGCCTTTATTTTGCTCTCCAACTCCCGGAGGTCGGGATTCGAGGAACATAATATTTCCGCTCCCCCGTTCGTGTAATTGACATATACCCTTTCGACTCCGGGAACTTGTTTCAGTTTCCGTTCGATCAAAACTTCGCAACTTGCGCAATGCATGCCATGAACCTTTAGTTTTATTTTGCTTAAGTGCTTATTATTCATTGTTGTAAGTATATTAGGTGCGCCAAAAAAACAGCGGGGGCATGCGTCCACTCAAAAACCAACGTGAACGAGCCCGCTTGCTACGAAGCGAGCGAGGGGTCGTACAGCTTGGGATGTAATATCCCGTGAGAAAAAAGAGGCGTAAGGTAGTTAAAAAACCTGAACGTATCGGCGTGCCTTAAGTACAAAGACGAATTTTTGGATCCCGGATTTAATTCGCCCCCATATCGTAAAAGGAGAAAAGCAACAAGCAAGAGGCCGCTCAAAATCAACTGGACGGTTTTTGAAACGGGGGCGCTAAATGCAGTTTCCCAAAGCGATATATGTTCGGCGATATTCGCCTGCGTCTCACACATGGAAAAACCGCCCATGGCGAAAGGGCATCCTGACATCTTACCGCCCTTCATCATACCCATGTGCATTCCAAAATTTGCAACGAAAAAGAAAATGAAGATCGCCGCAACCGTTCCCGCGATACCCGCGTAGTTTTTTAAAGAGGGGGCTATCATGCCTATGATACTACCCTCAATCCTATTTGAAATCAAATGAAAAAAATAAGGGGGTAGTCCTGCCGAGCCGCCTCCGAAGGCGGTTAAAACGTTATTGCCCCGTGCCGTAAAGGGCATTAAGCGCCTTTCTCGTCCTCGAGCCAACCGATCCCCATCCGCTGGTTCTGGGACTTCCCGAACAAACGATGCCCTGGTCGCATTGGAATTTCTGAACCGCTTTTTGCGTGAACGCCCCGAAATATCCCGTGGCAGAATCCTGTGCGAGGTATCCTTTTCGGATAAGAAACGATTGCAACTTTTTTACATCGTTATGGCGCATGCCGATGGATAGCGTTGCCGTGAAGAAAACCGTGCCGGTTGCGGGCGGAAGGCCGGAAGGAGAAACTATGGTCGCCGATGAAGGGGAAATGCCGTTCATAGTGGGATCAGCACCGGGCGCAGGAACAAACGACAGTGTCTTCGCTGCCGCAGATGTCGGAGGAGATACGTTCCCCGCCGCATCGTATGCCGTCACCACAAACTGATATGTGGTGCTTGTTGCCAAACCCGAAACCGCATACGTGGTCGAGGCCGTGCTTCCGATCCGAGCGCCATCCTGATATACGTAAAATCCCTCGACCGCTATGTTATCCGAAGAAGGCTGCCAAGAAAGATCCACCTCCGACGAAGAAATAGGCATTGCGGCAATGCGTGCGGGTACCGAGGGAGCCGCGGAATCATGTGCCGACGTCGTCGCCTGCATCACCACGCTTCGCAGGGAAACATTGTCCGAGGTATCGTATGCGGCGACCGAATATGTATAGCTCGTCTGCGGAGAAACACCGTTGTCCATATACGAGGTCGTTGCAACGCTTGCGATCAAGGAACCGTCCCGATACACGTTGTATCCCCCTACTTGTATGTTATCCGTCGAAGGTTTCCAAACAAGATCAATCTCGGCGGGAGAAGTTGCGGTCGCGGAAAGGCCGGAGGGAACCGACGGAGGAGTAATGTCGTATATGGTAGTTACCCTGATGAGGGGCGGCGAAGCGGAGATATTTCCCGCGGCATCGTAGGCGAGAACGGAATACGTGTATGCATTGCCGGACGAAAGGCCGGAATCCGTATAGCTCGTCCCGGTAATCGCATTGGGGGTAGTGATCTTTATTCCGTTTCGATATATGTAGTAACCAATTACTCCGACATCGTCGGTGGAAGGACTCCACGAAAGCATTGTGGACGAAGAAGACGGGATAGCCGATATATCCGCGGGGGTCGAAGGAGGGGTTCGGTCCATTATAAAAGTGACGAGGGGGCTCGCGCTTGATTGGGGAAATGCATTTCCCGCGGCATCATGCGCGGCGACCGTATAAAAGTATATTCCGGGAGGAGGCACATCCATGTAATAGGTAGCTGCCGTATTCGCGATCAATCCGCCGGTTCGATACAGATAATATCCGACGATATTCGTGCTGGTGGCGGGCGGACTCCAGGATATGTAAATTTGCTGCGATTGGTTAATGGAAGCAGTAATTCCCATCGGCTCATTGTCCGGGATGTACTGTTGTGCATGCGCGGCAATCATTGACGCGAGAATCGCGACAGAGACACCGATCATCTGATGTGCTTTCTTCGCCATTTTTTGATTATATCACATCGAAAATAAACGTTGGGTAAATTATGTTTTTAAGCTCCAGCTACGACTGCTCAGATCCGAAGTTGTGTGTCAATCCGCGCGCTGCGTGACGGCCTTCCCAGATGTCGAGCATCGGGGGCCTGGCGCGGCGGTGTCAAAATAAAAAACGCCCCATATTCTGAGCGGTTTGTAATTTAACGCTCGTCTTTCTTGTTTTTATCTGCCATCCGCACCCCTAAAGCCCGACTTCCTTTCGATTCACCGTTAACGACCACCTCCATTTTACGTTCCTTAATGGACCACGACAAAATAAAAGAATATTCTTTGGTGGTGATAAATTCACTGGTATCAATCTTCAGAACGCTTAAACCAGTATCGACCGAAAAGTGAGAAAAGGCCAATTGATTTTCCTCATTCTTTGATAGAGAAATGAAATTAGCATCCTTCCCAAGTTTGATTAGGGTTTTATTCTGGCGGTCGGTCCAATTTACCTGACCCGGTTTGATCGTAAAGGCGATCTTGCCCTCGGTGATATTAAATTGTCTTGGTTCGAACGGTGACATTTACTTTTTTTGCTTTCTACGACGAGGCCCCTGCCTATTCAATATCTGAATATCAGAAATCGGGACTTCGCCTTCGTATTCAATCCCGATTGCCTTCGACAATACCTTATCGAACTGCTTATTTATGACGTCGTCGATCTTAGAAACTTTCTGGGTGATATCGGAAAGAAGCTTGGTGGTATCCTCGTTCAAATGTTGGCCGCTTTGGTAAAACATCCATGAAAAAATTATCGCCACGATACCCAATACGCTTGAAATTATCGCCAAAATCAAAAAAATGAAATCGACGGGGCTTAAACTAATCGGCCCGTTTCTCAGTCCGGACAACGAAAACGATAGCCCAACTAAAAGCCCCAAAACGAAGATTCCTACGATGACGAGAGTTTGCTTCATTCCTTAAGAAGTATATTAAAACAAACCCATGAAATAAACAAGCCGCACCGATGGCAGCTCGGTGTCGATATCGCTATTTTAGCTTGGCAACTTTTTGGCCACGAAGGCGCTGGGAATGTTGTGATGAGCATTGGAACCGAAATGCTCGTTTAGCGCTTCGCCCACTCAGAGGCCGTGGTTCGCGGTGGGCTTTGGGAAGTACTACCCAACAAATTACGTTGACGAAACGATAACGATAGTTGTTATTAAAAATTGCTTGTAAGCAAAATCATTGATCGGGGTAGTGGCCGCATGTCTCGCAGCGGTATTTCGATCGATGCCTTTCCGAAAAACAGGCATCGCCTCAACGCCTTCGGCACGCCCGAACGCCGGACGCCCCAATTTTTATTGTTTTTTTACAGCATTCGATTTATGATGTTCGAAGTTCTCTTTACTGCTTTAAACGGAGGCTATATGGCCATGACCGATCTTTTTGCCCATGGAAACAGAGTCAGATTGCTCGTGATCCTTGTCGCTGTCCCGATCTTCTCTGTGATGCCGTCCCAGGGATCTGCTCTTCCACAGAACAACGGGCATTCATCCCCGCAAGCCCCAAAGGCGACGAGCGAGAAGAAGCTCGTACTCAAAGACGGCGGCTTCCGAACCGTACGCGAATACAGGTTATCGGGAAACCACGTCCACTATTACAGTATTGATCGATCCCGCTGGGAAGACATTTCGGCAACCCTCGTAGATTGGGAAAAAACAAAAAAAATCGAAAGGGGAAAAGCTGAGCGCGATAAAAATGCCGCCGCAAAGACAGCCGCAGAGAAAACAGAGAAAAAAGAAATGCGGCAGGGGGCCCGGTCGACCGGTATCGACGCAAGTTTTGAAATCGCTCCGGGCGTAGTCTTGCCGCCGGGCGAAGGCCTTTTTCTCCGCACCGGCACAACGGTGCTGAAACTCACGCCGGCAAAAATAGACCCCGGATTCAATAAGCGGCCGCTGATCCCGAATAAACTTAGGCCGCCAATTCTCCCTACGAGCCATACTGTTTCGATCAACGGGGCGCGCGCTGAACTTCGCCTCGCTACCGGCCGGCTTGAATTTTATACTCGAGTAGCACC
>JBGPES010000004.1:0-15620 GCA_041482935.1 Minisyncoccia bacterium
GCTTTTTTCGATTTTCTTCTACCTGGGAGCGGGCTAGCGTATGCCTGCCCGTCGGCAGGCGGGCGTGAGAACCCGTTTTCCGGCGTCGAACCACCGAATAAATTGGCAGAGGGCAAAAATCGTGCTAGTATAACCAAGAAAGAAACCGGCTCGAAACAGTTGGAATGGGGAATTAAAGGAGAAGGAGAATGAACAAAGACAAGTTCAAAACCCCGTCGCAAGACGATTATGGTCTTTACAAAAGGTGGCTCGAGAGCGGCGGCGTAAAAGATCCGCTCGATACGGAGATAAGCGCGCTTCTCGAGCGATATCGGAACTTTGAATTTGCGCAGCCGGACGAATCCGATTGGGAAATAAAGAACCGGCTGAGAAGCGAAGGCTTTGAGTTCGGCGGCGACGCGCCTTTGACTATCAATGTTGATTTGAGCGAAGAAATGAACAACCCGGAGTATAGGATAGTCGTGCAAAAAGACAAATGGATGATTTTCTGCAAATCGCCAAAGCCAACGACGAGATAAAAAAACTTTCGGCGGATCCGGGACGCCGATTCTTCCGATAAGAGAGCTGTTCTCGCCGCAACAGCTCTTGGATCGCCGATAGCTCAAGGAAGAAGCGTAGCCCGCCCGACGGAAACCTGTCGCAAGGCGGGTTTTTTTAAATCGATAATAACGCCGTTCGAAGACCGTCCACTCAAGGTGGGCATTGTCGTTTGGCGTCCTGATCCGCGAATGGCGATGGGAGAGACCGCGCATGGATTCTTCCGCTTTCAGGACCGTTCCGATCATGATCGGAACGGTCCTTTTATTTTCTGCTATACTTTAAGCAATGGACGAATTTGCCCTTATCTATATATTGAATCGCACCCTCTACCGCATCGCCGATTTTTTTCATCATTGGTATTTCGACGGTTCGCGGAACTTCATGCATGCCTTTATTTCGTTTCTCGAAAGGCTCGATCAGACATTCGCGGTTGCGATCAATTTTCATTTTTTGTTTCAGCCCCTTTACAAAGACTACACGATCGTGGGGAGGATCCTCGGACCGATTTTCAGGGGCGGAAGGATTGTGGTGGGGCTTGTCGTTTACGCTTTCTTCGCCGCGATATTCCTTGCGCTTTACCTCGTATGGATCCTTTTGCCGCCCGCCCTCGTCCTTTATGCGGTTAAGAAATACTGATTGAGTTCAATGCCAGACGAAACAAAAAAAATCGATTCTCGGGAGGGGAACGCGGAACGGGCGGCGGGATCCGCGGCAATTTATGATATTGCGTTCGACGACCCGAGACTTTTTATGACGATTCCCGGACGGTTTTTCGTCCGCGTCGCCGGATACGTGGGATATCTTTTCACGATGGCGGCGGCGTTTACATTTGTTATCTCTCCTCTCGTGTGGCTCCGTTTTATCGGCGCGTTCCTCTTTATTCTCCTCGTGGATCGGGTGGTGCATACGGGAGAAGCGGATTGCCCGCTTGCGGAACTGCCGCGCGCGGGAAAAGTGAATGCGTCGAGATACGTGCGGCCCAAGGCATTTTCCGTTATCGAAGGAGCGTTCGACAGAAGCATTATTACGAAGAAAAACTTCTTTTTGGTGGCGACGCGGGAACTCCTGGGGTTTCCGGAAATCGAAGAAGGCCTTCGGAGGCTCGACGTTCCCCCTGACGAATTCAAACAGAAGCTCGATGAATTTCTTTCGGAAAGCGCAGCCGGAGCGGATGCGCTTTCGAAAAGCGATCGAATCGCGCAGGCGCAGTTGCTTGGCGCGCAGGCGTTCGGCCAGGCGCTTGAGGCGAACCGGGATTTCGTAGGATGCGGCGATATTTTCTCGGCGATGCCGCTCGTGGGAGACGAGGCAACAGGGAGGCTTTTCTCTCTGTTTTCGATCGACGCGGGCGATCTTGAAAAAGCGTTGATATTCAGTTCGCTTACGAGATCCTTGGGCCGTTTGCCGGGGAGCGTGGCGGGATTTGCGCTTCAGGCGCCGCGGTTGAGACATCGCATCATGAACCGCGCATGGACTTCGCGGCCGACCCCGAACCTCGACAAATATGCCACCGACTTTACCGATCTCGCCCGTGATCGGGAAATCGGTTTTCTCGTCGGCCACAAGGAGGAATTCGAACGGTTTGTCGAGGTGCTTGCGCGCCCCATCAACCCCAACGCGCTGCTCATCGGCGAAGCTGGAATAGGAAAGGAGGCGCTCATTGCCCACCTTGCCTTCCGGCTCATAAAAGACAGCGTGCCTTCCGCCCTTTTCGATAAGCGGCTCGTCGGTCTGGCGCTCGAGAATCTCGTCGCCGGCGCGCCCCCCGAAGAACTGAACGCGCGGCTCAAAAAGATCGTTGAAGAGATCGAGGTCGCGGGAAATATTATTCTTTACATTCCCAATATCCACAACCTGGTGCGCACATCCGGCACCGCCTATCTTTCCGCGGCCGACGCCCTGATGCCGATCATCATGAACAACAATTTTCCGGTGATCGGTGCCACTTATCCGAAGGATTACAAGCAATACATAGAGGCGAGAAGCGATTTCGCCGGAGCTTTCGAGGCGATCAGGGTAAACGAGATAACCGAGGCGGAGGCGGAGAAAATTTTGAGCTACGAGAGCGCAATCCTCGAGAAGAAATTCCATATCGTCATAAGCTTCGGCGCGATAAAAAAATCGGTTGTGCTTGCGAAGAAATATTTTCGCAACAAATTTTTGCCTTCGAGCGCCGAGGAACTCCTGAAGAGCGCGATCGTGGATGCCGAGCGGCGCGGCGAAAAATTGCTGGGTCCGGACCGCGTGATCGCGACTGCGGAAGCGAAGGTGAATATCCCGATGCACGAAGCGAGCGATGCCGAGGCAAAGAAGCTGTTGAAAATGGAAGAAGTCATCCACGAGAGGCTCATCGACCAGGAAGAGGCGGTCAAGGCCGTGGCGGATGCCCTGCGCGAATACCGGAGCGGCCTCACGCGGCCGGGAGGGCCGATCGCAAGCTTTCTTTTTGTGGGGCCGACGGGCGTCGGGAAAACCGAGCTCGCAAAGCTTCTCGCGAAGATCCAGTTCGGTTCGGAAAAGCTTATGGTGCGGTTCGATATGACGGAGTACCAGGATAAGCAGAGCTTTTACCGCTTTATTGGTTCTCCGGACGGATCGACGAGCGGGGCACTCACCGATGCGATCTTGCAGAAACCGTACAGCCTGATTCTCCTCGATGAGTTCGAGAAGGCTTTCCCCGATATTCTGAATTTATTCCTACAGGTGCTCGATGACGGACGGCTTACCGACAATCTTGGCCGTACTGTCGACTTCCAAAACACGATTATCATCGCGACATCGAACGCGCATTCGGACATCATCAACGAATCGCTCGGGCAGGGAGAATCAATGATGCAGATTGCGGATTATTTGAAGAAGAGGCTCACCGACGTATTCAAGCCGGAACTCATCAACCGGTTTTCGCGGGTAGTGGTGTTCAAGAATTTGTCGCCCGCGGACCTCGAAAAAATCGTTGCTTTGAATCTCGAAGACATCACGGAGCTCGTGAAGGGACAGGGCATTACCATGACATTCAACGAAACCATCGTAAAATATCTGGCGCGGCTCGGGTATGATCCGGCATTCGGCGCGCGGCCCCTGCGCCGCGTGATCGACGAAAAGCTCCGCGCGCCCTTGGCGCAGAAAATTTTAGAGAAGAAAGTCGCGAAAGGGAGCCGCGTGAAGATTGTTTTGAACGGGGAGGAATTGGATTTTGAGCAGGTAGAACATTAGGCCATGCACCCCATGAGAAGTCGCGATCGCGTTGCCAAAATAATACAATTTACACCCCATGAATAATCTTCAGATTCGCATTGATCGCGATCTGCTTCTAACGAGATGCAGAAGATAAAAATAAAAATCGATATTTCTATAAATCGCGTTATCCAGGTGCTCCTCCTGTTCCTTTTTGTTTCGAGCGTTGCGAACGGATTATTCGCCCCATTCTTCGCAGTGTTCGTGGTAAAAGCAATTTTGGGGGCAACGATCAAAACGGTCGGTTTTTCGATAGCGATTGGTGCCGTAGTGAAATCGGTGTTGCAGGTACCGCTTGCAAGAAGAATCGACACAAAGCCTGGCGAAAAAGATGATTTTTACGTGATGCTCGTGGGTTCCGTGACGGGCATTCTCTTCCCCGCGGGGCTCGTTTTTACAAGCAGCGTCTCACAGCTCTATCTGCTTTCCCTATTGGGTGGCGTTTCGTCCGCGTGCCTCATGGCCGCATATTATTCGATGTTTTCGAATCACGTGGATCGGAACGCGCGTGGCTTCGAATGGAGCCTCTTTAGCGCTTTCGGGCTCACGCTTTCCGTTGCGTTCGGTGGGGCAATCGGCGGCGTGTTTGCCGACGCATTCGGCTTTGCGAACACATTCATCATCTCGGCGATTTTGAATTTTATTGCCACCTTGCTGCTTGTGCTTCTCTACCCGCTTCTTGAAGGATCCAAAAAGAAAACGCCCATTAAAATGCCGATGCCGTAGGTTGACCAAAGACCGAAGACACCCAATGGGGCTTGGCGAATAAAAGTATTGTCATCCTTCGGTTTAGCCGGAGCTTGCCTGTCGGCAGGCGGGCAGGCGCGTGGACGACAACGCGGTAGCGTTGTCGAATAAAAACGAAAAGGTGATATCGATCTCCCTCGTGTTAAAATAAAACCATGCCCTATATTTCCAACCAAGCCATCGCGGAAATTCTGAAGGAGATTGCGATGCATCTCGAAATGCAGGAGATACCCTTCAAGCCGCGCGCGTACGAGAAGGTCGCGGATGTGATCGGGGGACTCGAAGAAGAGATCGCGGAAATTTACAAGCGCGGGGGCGTGAAGGCACTCGAAGAAATCCCCGGCGTGGGTAGGGGGATCGCCGAACGCATCGAAGAGCTTTTGAAAACCGGCCGCTCAAAATATTACGAGGAACTCAAAAAGAAAACGCCCGTCGACTTGTCGTCCTTAAGCGCCATCGAGGGGCTTGGCCCGAAATCAGTCAAGAAACTTTATCAAAAACTTCACGTGCGGAGCATCGGAGATCTTGAACGGGTCGCGCGGGCGGGAAAAATCGCGAAACTCGAAGGATTCGGCGAAAAGAGCCAGGAAAGGGTTTTGAAAGGGATCGAATTCGCGAAAAAATCAGGGGGTAGGTTTGTGCTGGGATTTATCCTGCCGCAAATCCGCGCGATTGAAGCGCGCTTACGCGAGGTTCGCGGCGTTGAAAAGCTCATTGTTGCCGGTTCCGTGCGGCGAATGAAAGAAACGATCGGCGATGCCGATATTCTGGTGGCCGCGAAAACGGCGAAACCCATCATGGATTATTTTGTGGCAATGCCGGAAGTGGTGCAGGTGATCGCGCACGGCGGGACGAAATCCTCGGTCAAGCTCCGCTCCGGGCTCAATATCGATATGCGGGTCGTACCGGCGGAGTCTTACGGCACGGCCCTCAACTATTTCACGGGCTCGAAAGATCACAACGTTGCCTTACGGCAGATAGCCATGAAGTATGGGTGTAAACTCAACGAGTACGGGCTTTGGAAGGGCAAAAAACAAATTGCCGGCAAAACCGAAGAGGAATTGTATGGGGCATTCGGCATGGATTACATCGAGCCCGAGATGCGTGAAAATACGGGCGAGCTTGAGTTGGCCGAAAACCATAAATTGCCAAAGCTTATCGGATATAGAGAATTACGGGGGGATTTGCAAGTACAGACCGACTGGACCGACGGTTCCGATTCGATCGAGACGATGGCGAGGGCCGCAATCGCAAACGGTTTGAAATATATTGCAATTACCGACCACACAAAACGCCTCGCCATGACGCACGGTTTGGACGAAAAGCGAATCGTGAAGCAGTGGGCGGAGATTGATCGCGTAAATAAAAAACTCGCGGGGAAAATAAAAATATTGAAAGGCAGCGAGTGCGATATTTTAAAAGACGGTTTGCTCGATTTGCCCGATGCCATCCTCTCGAAACTCGATGTTGTCGGCGCCTCGGTGCATTCCTATTTTAATCTGACGGAGGAAGAGCAGACCGGGCGCGTGAAGCGAGCGATTTCGAATCCGAACGTCGATATCTTCTTCCATCCCACGGGCCGCATCTTGAATCGCCGCGAACCGTACGCAATCGACATGGACGAGATTATCAAAACTGCGAAAAAAACCGGGACGATTATGGAAATCGATGCATATCCGGATAGGTCGGATCTCAAAGACGAATATATAAGAAAATGCGTTGAGGCGGGGGTGAAAATGTCGATCGATTCCGACGCCCACTCGCCGACACATTTTCTGTATCTTGAATATGGTATCGCACAGGCGAGAAGAGGGTGGGCGGGAAAGAAAGACGTTATAAATGCTTTGCCGGTCGAAAAAATGTTGAGTTCATTAAAGGGGAAATAGTCATTCATCCCTGGGCCCAACCATTCGCTTATTCGCACGAATAAGCGAATGGTTCGATGAGCGAGGGCATATCCCCCGCACGCTTCGCGAAAAGATTAAACAGCGGTACAATAATCGCATGACCCTTCCTCGTCCGGCGAATCAAGCTCACGAAAAACCTCCGACCAAAAATCAGGTGGTGGCGGGGTTCGTAGTATACCGCAGGACAAACGAGGGCATGAAATTTTTACTTCTTTATCGCCGCGGGAATTATTGGAATTTTCCGAAAGGCCATTTCGAACCCGGGGAACATAGTATCGATACCGCATTGCGGGAGTTGGAAGAAGAGACGGGCATCAAGAAATCCGAACTAAGGATCGCCCCCAACTTTCGCGCCTACGAGCGGTTTTATTTCAAGATAGGCAACCAGGGAATCTACGACACCGTGATCCTTTTTCTCGCCGAAACGCACAGGGCCGATATCAAGATCGATCCGCGTGAGCACAGCGGGTTCGCCTGGTTTTCATATCATGATGCGGTAAATGTCCTTGGAAAAAAATACGTTGATACGAAAAAAGTCCTGAAGCAGGCGTATGATTTCTTGCGCGCGCGAAGCCAGCAAAGAAGGGGTCCTCCGCACCTGGTGCCGAGGGGAGATGCGGGCCGAAAGCCCTGATTTTCGAGCGGAGGCGCAGCCTTGACGGGGGTTTTGTGGATCTGCTATAATACACGGTGTCGTGAAGCGATTCGCGGCTAAATCAGCTCATTGAGAGGTGTTCATGAAGGATTCCAAAGTGGTGACCTCGTTTAATAATAAGCTTTGACCAGTCACCGCCGGCGCGACCTTTCGAGGTCAAGTCAGCAATGGGGGCAAGAGAAATCTTGCCCCCGATTTTTTTCTGCGGATAAAAAAGGCCCGAGCGCAATGCCCGGGTCTTTTATTTCACGAATTCCGCTATCTTTTTGAATACCGCCGGTTCGAATTCGGCAAGGTCGGCCAAAATCTTCCGGTCGAGCTTTACGCTCTTTTTCTTCAGAGCCGCGATGAACTTGCTATAGTTCATTCCTTCCGCACGGATTGCGGCATTGATCTTTACGTTCCAAAGCTGGCGGAAAACGCGCTTCTTGTTCTTGCGTCCCTGGAAGGCGTGCGTCCAGGCGTGAAGCAGGGCCTCCTTGGCCGCCCGTTCCTTGGACTTCCTTCCCCAGCGGAAGCCCTTGGTATATTTAAGCGTCCGTTCGCGCCGCTGGTGCGCGGTTGTTCCTCGTTTTACTCTTGGCATGGTTTAGTAATTTAATAGAGTTTTAAGCGAAATGCCAAGCGACCGCGTTTTGCTTTTGCCGCGGATATTTTTCTGCGTCGTGCGCGTGCGAAAATGGTTTACGCCCATCGTGCGTCGCACTATTTTCCCGTTTTTTGTGATTCTGATTCTTTTTGAAAGACTTTTATTCATGTGAGTATCGTATATTACTTCTTTGCTATTTGCATAAACATTCCTTGTCCGCCGGGCTTGGGATCGCTAAGGCGCTTGTATTCGACGGTGATCATCTTGAGAAACGCTTCGAGTTTCTGCCGCGCCCAATCTCTGTTGTACTTTTCACGCCCGCGGAGCCGCATTTGGATCTCTACCTGGTTTCCTTCGGCAAGGAACTTTTCGAGTTGTTTCACTTTGATGAGCAGGTCGTTCGTGGCCGCCCGGGCGCTTATTTGCACGTGCTTTATGCCGCCGGTTTTTTGCGCGAGCCGTTCTTTTTTGAACTGCTTTTCGGCCTCGTAGCGGTATTTGTCGTAGCTCATGAGCTTCGCGACCGGAGGCTTCGCTCCCGGCACGACCTCAATGAGGTCGATCCCGAGTTCGGGTTTCGCGAGCTTCAGGGCTTCTTCGCGACTCAAGACGCCCAGGTTCGCTCCGGTTTCATCCACTACCCGGAGCTCCTGCGCGATTATTTGGCTGTTGATCCGTGGCTTGACGATGGTTTTATGTCTTAGAGATTCTTTAATCTCGTAAGTAGTTCTTATACTACACGATGTCTCATCGCTTGTCAAAACGAACCACCGTTCCGACCATGGTCGGAACGGTGGTTCGTCCTCGCGGAGGCGAGGATCTGAGTCATTGGTTTTCCCGCCGTAATTCATCCCCGCCCTCATGGGCAGGATATTATTGCGGGAGAAACATAAGCGAAGGAGGCTTCCCCGTGCTATAATTTCTCTATGGATCAAGTAACCATACCTACGGCGATCCCCGGTTCGTACCAGCGTCTCGGCTATAAAACGCTCGCCTTGTTTATTTTTCAAAGGAGCATGTCGGCGTTCGTCAGCCTGCTTGTTTCTTTGGGATTGTTTCTCCTTTTTAACTCTAACGTTCCCGTGAGCTACAGCATACCCGGTTCGTTTACCATAAATATCCACAAACTCTCGCGCGAGGGTGCTCTTCTCTGCTTCGGATTGTTCTTTGTGTTTCTCGCGCTGGCATTCGTGGTCGGCTGGCTTATATATATCAACTACCAATTTCAGCTTGATGACGATGCGCTGAAAATCAAACGCGGAATCTTGACCAAGGAGGTGATTGCGATCCCGTACCGGCAGATCCAAAACGTGGATGTGCGAAGGGATGTGTTGTATCTCGTCTTCGGGTTGAGCGAGCTCGTGATACTCACCGCCGGACACGAAGATAAGAACGACACCCAAAACGAAGCTGAGGGGATCTTGCCGGCCATCGATAAAAATCTCGCCGAGAAAATTCAGGAAGATTTGTTGCGCCGCGCGAACGTGGAGAAAGTGACTCCCGCAGATAAATAGTTATTTATCCGCGGGAGTCATCCCGACGCCTGCCGGTAGGCAGGAATCCGCGCTTTCCTAAATAAAAAACGCTGGCACAAGCCAGCGTTTTTTATGTTGTTCCGGCAATCTAAATCGGACTAACAACACTTGCACATGCCCTTCGCGAGCTTCATGCCTCCGGCGGCGATTACGAGCACCGGCCAGACCAATCCCACGAGAGCCCATGACAATACGCCCATGTTCCCGAGGAGGAATACCAATCCGAAAAGGATCACGAGGATCGGCATCATTTTGTGATGCGGGCATTTGCAGACTTTACCCTGTTGCATATTTGGAGCGTCCATAATGTAAAAGATATCTTTTTAACGACCTTTTGACTTCCATAGATCATACCACGTTCGTTGATTTCCCGTCGATTTTGTGGTACCTTTTAATCCGCTGGGGATGATCGGCTTCGATAAAGAGCGGTCATGTATTTGCGAGCCGTGGGTCCCGACGTACATCGGGACAAAAAATCATAACTGCCAACTCAAAAGTTGCAGCTCTCCGACAGTTCGCTTTCGCGTAACACGGGGAGGATCGGCTAATTTGAGCCTCTTAGGTTAGTACCGGTCTTATATAAGGAGGCTGGTTCTGCGCTCATGATTCTAGGCGCGGAACGAGAACAAGAATCATTCGCCTGACGAAAGTTAGACTACGCTCGTAGACGGTGCAGAGGCTTTCTCTTTAGACGGCGGTTCAATTCCGCCCATCTCCACCAATGTGTCGGTTGTGGAAAAGTAATATAATCAAGCGCAAATGGGTGCGGATTTTTGGTTTTTTGACCGGATTTATCGGGAGAGATCAGTGGAGTTGAACCAACGTCCAATTCGCAAGATGATTCAATAATAAAAATCCCCAACTTGTGCGGTCGGGGATTCTTTAGCAAATACTAAGGACAGGCGATGTCCATGATAAAACTCTTCATTGCTTGGGCCAGTTCTTTCTCAGATTTGAAATGTCCCCGTCCAACTTCGCCGTACGCTTTTACAAAAGCGGCACGTAGTTCCGCGGTTGCACCCTCGCCATGCTTTTTGCTCACCAGAACATTCATCTGCTCTCTGAACTGCGTGAGACCGTGGGGTAGGACAAGAAATCCGCGCATGTCATCAGACGGATTTCTCACACGTATTGGTGTGTTGCCCGCGGCATTCATCACGCGAGAAAAATATTCCGCGAGCTCTTCTTCGGTATATGTCCGAATAACCGGCGATATAATTCCGGATGTGCGTTCCTGCAAGCCTTCTTCCGCGCTCACACCCCCGAATGCCTCAATGTGTTTGGGGTTGTCATCGACACAGAAAACGTGATAATCGGGGTCGTCTTTCAGAGACTTTAAAATGATGCGATACGCTTCCTTTTTCGGCTGATGTCCCAGGAAGAGCATCCAACGTACTGGTAGATTCCATGCAAGAGAAAATATCTGCACCCGCATCGCAAGCATACTTGAACGGGCCGTTACGATGTCCTGCGAAAAACGTTCTTCCGGAAAGCGCTTCGCAATGCCGGTATTGTGTGCGATTGGCAAAAGCCATGGGCCCTCACCGGGACTTTCAAAAAGCAGGCGTTCTTCGTGCGCGAAATGTGATTTGAGATTCGATCCCGTAAATGCAAAAATATCATCGCTCCTGCTATCCGAGAGCACGCCGTCAAAATCCCAAATAATATGTACCTTCTTGCCGCTCCGCAGGAGTTCTTCAATTTTTTTGCGGGTAGAAAGGACGAGATCGGTAACTTCTTGTACTTCCGCCTCTGTACTCTTTCGCATTACCGGCCCCCTATTCACAAATTTCTATTCATATATATATCAGAATGTGCAAGTTTTATCAAGACAATGTCCCCAGGGGATGCCCATGGCAGCCTTATTCAAAAATTTCACCATTTTCGCAAGTATTTATTTGTTTCCATCTTTGTCCATTTATCTCCACCCAAATGCATGTTGCGGAAACGCAACAAAATCAAGCGCAAACGAGCGCGGATTTTTGGTTTTTTGACCGGATTTGTTGAGAGAGATAAATGGAATCGAACCATGATAGAATAAGAAATACGTTTTGGTCAAAAAACGAGAAAAGAAAATAGCCGCGAAATTAAAAACTAAAAAGTGATATTCGGATACGCCCCGACTACTTTATTCAGCGATTCGGTGTCCCCGAGCATTCGCAGTGCTTCTGCGAACAGGCGCTGGTCGCTCATTTGGCTATGGTGATACTTTACCCCTTCTGGATGAGTATCGTTGCGTAATATGCCATACAATACGACCCTTGGATCTAGAGAGTCCTTTGTGTTGTGCAGTTCAACTCCTGCGGTCTCCGCGATGCTTTCTGTTTGCGTTATCAGCGCCTTGTCTGGGGCAGTTACGTTTTTAGATCTCGTGATGGCGCTTTCGTAATCTTTTTCATTTATAATGCCACCCAGCGCCTTGTATTGTTCATAGCCGCTGTTTGGCGCATCCAGCCCGCTTTCTTTTTGAGCACCTTGTTCGCCCGCGCCATTTTTTTCAAAATATTCTCCGTTCATAGTGATAATATTACTTTTTTATGATTACGAAGTCCAGCGTTCGTTAAAATATGGTCCGTGGGTTAAAAAAGGAGCTCCGCACTTTCGTGCGGAGCGGAGAAAATATCTGAAAACGGTATGTGATAGTTGTAATACTGGGATAGGTAGATTCAAAGAGAATCTTTCACCTTCGGGGGAGTCCCAAGGGACATCCCCCTTCTTTATTTCTTTATAGGTTTTTTGCCATATATCCTGAAGTTGTGAATGTCGGCAGGACGACAATGACAATATAATCGGCATAACTATTTACAAATTTCGCCATTCTCGCCAGCATTTACTTGTTTCCCTCTTTGTCCATTTATCTCCACCAATGTGTCGGTTGAGGAAAACCATTTTTCTGGGCTTTTTCCTATCGGTCTAAGAAGCGATTACACACACTTGACGTTTTGGAAATTCTTGTTATTCTGAAGTCAGTTCAAATTCGGGAGGAAATAAATATGTCTGAAGCTCGAAGCATCATCAGAGAATTTTTCGGAGACTATCCCGGGGAATGGCAATTGGATTCTTTGCAAACGAACGAGGTTCGAGGACTTATCAGCACTTATTCATGGCTTTTCTATGCCGCCATCGCAAACACTGTTGTCGGCAGATTGTTTTTCTGGCCGCCTGCACGCCATGGAGTTTACATTTGGATTTATCTCGCCGGACTTATTTTTATTCTGGTTTGCATCGCGCGAGAATTTTCTACCTTTCGCAAGGATTCACAGAGGAGAAAGATGAAGCTGGTACGCATGTATCAGCACGGCTGGACACATCCTTTGGCTTTCGACCATGATTTCCCCGGTTTTGATTCTCCGCTCGTCGGTTTTTGGAGCGGCACATGGGCATTTGGGAAGGCTGCCGCAAAGTCCTGGCCGGATTATCGCGACGGAAAGCCGACAAGCATTCCTTTCCCGACGGAACCCGTCAAGTACAGCATTATCCGTGCTGCAAAAAAATACCCCTGTCCTTGCCCGGGACCACACGTTCATTAGTTTTAGTATCCGCATTCTTACCGAGTGCGGATTTTCTTTGGGGAGTAGCTGGCCTGATTTAATCCATCCCCATGCACACCGGAGCCGTAAGAACCTCGTAAATCCTACGAATCGGGGTTTGCCAGTTGTCCCGATACACTCCACAACGAAAGAATTGAACTCGGTGGTAGGTTTTATTGGAACGATATCAGCATGACAGCAAGAAGCCAAAAGTAATAAAAAAGGGCCGCAACCAGTGAGATTGCGGCCATTGTGTTTAAGATTACTGTTTTGAGCTTGTCTTGCTTCGATACGCGCGTATCGTATCGAAGAATCCGGCATACTCACCTGTGTTCGCGGTAAAGCTCAGCGCGGAGCGGTTTTCCGTTCCCTTCTTCAGCGTATTCATGGAGAAAAAGCGCGGCCCACTTGTCGGGCTCCCAGCCTTTTTGCGTCCAGTGTATCCAGAATCCCAGAGCGCACGGCTGGCCATGCCCGGAATTTTTGGGATATTCCTCCCAGCCGGCTTTCCGATCTTCGACTATCTTGCCGTCGAAAAGCACTTCGCCGTTCTCGCCGTAAATTTTCAGACGGTCGTCTTCTTCCACGAACCTCATCGCATCGTAGCCGGAATATCCATCCTCGAGGAGCACCCACACCATTCCTTCCGTCCCCGTTTCCGACCATCCATACAAAACACCACGCCAGATCTGCATATTCCCTCCATCAAACAAAATATAACTAATATAAGTATACCAGTTTCGCGGCTGCCGCCTAAAACAACTTCGGCGGCGATTTCTTTGCCGTTGCCGATTCTTTTTTCGCTGTGGGCAAGGTGGTGAGGGACGCCGCGGTTGCTTCGGGCGGCAAATCTCCGGAAATGATCTTTGGCAGGTTTTTAAAACTCTCGCGGAACATTTTCATCATCTCCGGTGCGCGCAAGGCCGCCGCGGGATGGAGTATCGGCACAACGAGTTTCCCGTTCAGACGAAACGCCCGCCCCTGGTCGCGCATGATTTTCGCATCCGGCAAAAAATAATTCATGGCGAAGCGGCCCAAGGGCACGATGATCTTGGGGTCGATGATCTGAATCTGCCGCTTAAGATAAGGCTTGTAGGCCGCAATCTCCTCGGGCAATGGATCGCGGTTTTCGGGCGGTCGGCGCTTCACGATATTCGTAATATAGACGTCCTCGCGCTTCCAGCCGATGCTTTTTATGCATTCATCAAGCAGTTGCCCGCCACGGCCCACGAACGGCCGCTTTTGCTGGTCTTCGTGAAACCCGGGCGCCTCGCCGATGAACATCACCTCGCAATTCGAATTCCCCTCGCCGAAAACCAAGTTCGTTTGCAGAGGAAGCGCCTTGTCTGACACCATTTCCGATTCAAGTTCTTGCAGCGCCTGTTTCTTTTCTATGGAATCAATTATAATTGAAACAGATGTTTTCAGGAACCGGGGGGCAGTGATGGCGAAAAAATTGGAGCCGATCAATCTTGAGCTGCAAAAACTCGTGAAGTGATTTGTGAACGAATATCCCGGCTACAGCGGAGAGCTTGCCGACCGGCTCGGCGTATCGAGGCCAACCATAGCGCGGTGGGCCGAGGGCAAGAACAGCCGGTTTTTATTGCCCGTATAAAACTGCGGGCGGAAGCCCGTAGAGATTCACTTGCAAAATGAAAACATTGGTGCTATAAAGAGGGCAGCAAGATTCACAACAAGGAGTAAAAATGAAGCGGGTTTTGAAAGTACGGATGGAACTCGACGGCACGAAGCTTACGATGCACGGAGCGAAGAGAAGGGAGTCGCTCGCCATCACGGGCGAATACCCCCGCTCATTCCTCGCCGAAATGCTTTTCTCGCAACTCGGCACAATGCACCTTGCGGCACCTTATTTGCCCAACGTCATTGAGACCGATTTCTTTGTGGTTCCGGAAATAAGGACCTTGATCGACGCGATGTACGCCTCCGAACACCGCCATCCCCCGAATTTCAAAAGCCCGGTGGAAAACGTTGCAGCGTCCTTTTCCCTCTCCAAGACAAACCCCAAAAGAGTCGCGGTCGCCTTCTCAGCCGGAAAAGATTCTTTGTGGAATGCCTGGTGGGCACAGGAAAAATACGGATCCGAAAACGTTCTCATCGTGCACGTCGCCGGCCTCAACCGGAGCAATGCCTCGGGCGAACGAAAGTACGCGGAACTGCAAGCGAAAAAATTCGGGTTTAAAAATTTTCGGATCATCGAACTCCACAACGGCTCGATCGAAACGGGTTTTAAGGTGATGCGTTCGCGGGATATGTTCCTTGTGGGCGCAATTGCTCCGGTCGCCATTGAATTCGGGGCCTCAAAAATCATCACCGAGGGGTTCGGCGAAGCGACGGTGAAGCAGCTTTTCACCGGTGAAGAAAAAAACATGCGCTATTTCAACGGAATATTGCACCGGCTTGGAATTCCGATCGAGGTCGCGTGGCGCAACCGTAAAGAGATGGACGTCATGAAAGACCTCGCAGTGCATCGCCCGGAATGGCTCCCTTATATCCACAACTGCTTCGCCCCGCCCTGCTACAAGCCATCACTGCAAAGGTCGTGGCAAAAGCGGACGCCTACTTTCCCCCCGCTCGATTCCCAATGCGGTTCGTGCATGAAATGCAGAATTACGCGGCTCGGTGTGCTCCTTTACGGAGAACACGAGATCAACCCCGCTGACGCCGCGATCTTTCTCCGTCATACCGAAAAATGGATCGGAAAAAAATGGTCGACGCACGAAGACATGCTGAACGGAAGTTTTCTCGAAAACTTCCGAATGGCCTGTAAACGATACGGGATAAAAGCCCACCTCAGAATACCATCGGCTGCCTAACGGTAGCCGATTTTTTGTGCCAGCCGCTTATTCTCCCGACTCGTCGGGA
>JBGPES010000005.1:0-14511 GCA_041482935.1 Minisyncoccia bacterium
GAACAGAAGCAATCCTTTGCAATCTGCGCGTGGTTTGCCGGATCGTGGCAATCATCTGCTTTCCAGCCTTTTTCGTGAGTCGTATGTTGGAATAGATCATGCGTCGTCCGCACTCTATATCGAATACTCGTCGCCTTGCTCCAGGGACAGTGGATCCCGAAAAAATCGATCCGCAACAGCCGGAACGTTTCCCGCAAATCGTATACGAGCGAATTCCAAACCCAGCGCCAGGTGCTTTCTTTTGACCCGTCTCCAGGATAGTGCTTCCTTTCGTTTCGGAATTCGGTCGCATTCATGTACCCGAAGACGTAAACAATCACTGCAATCACAAGGTAAAAAAGCACATTTAATGCGATTTCTTGAGCGGACATTTCAACCTCCGCCAATTTACTAAAAGTAGACTACCGGATTTTTAGGAATTCGTCAATCTATTCCACAACCCCTCGCACCCGCCGCACTCCCGCGCTCACGGCTTCTTCCTTTGCGATTTTGAACTTACCAATCACGCCCGTGTGCGCCACATGCGGTCCGCCGCAAAATTCGATCGAATATGCCTTTTCGAACTGCGGCTTTTCAAGGGTAGCTGACTTGGGGCCGATGGAATAAATAGATACGCGGTCGGGATATTTTTGCCCGAACTCGTGCTCCGCACCCAACTTCTCTGCGACCTCCTTCGCAAGCTCGCTGTGGATCACCGGCAGGTCCTCCGCTATTTTTTCTTTCACGATCCGCTCGACTTCCTTTTTTTGTTCATCGGTCATCTTTCCGTCATATGAAAAATCGAGGCGCAAGCGCTCGCTCGTAATGTTGCTCCCCCGCTGTTTTATATTCGGCCCAAGTACGATCTGCAGGGCCTTTAATAATAGATGGTGAGCGGTATGCAGTTTAGTCGTCTTTTCCGAATGGTCGGCGAGTCCGCCCTTAAAGGTGCCGGCGGACGAGGTACGGGAAAGATTCTGATGTTTTTTGAAAAGGGTTTCGAACCCCTCCAGGTCAAGATCAATACTGCGCAAGGTTTTTGCTTGATCCTTAATCCAATCCAAGGGAACCCCATGAGTTGTTACTAAATCGAATATTTTCTCACCAGGAATCTTGAAGGAGTTATTCTTCGTGGCTTCTCCCATAAGCTCGTGGAGAATTTTTTCTCCTTTGTCCTGAACGTGTAAAAATTTTTCAGTTTCATCACGCACAACCATCAAGATTTTATTCTGATTCTCGGATAAGTATCCATACGGTTTATATTCTGAATAAATAGCAACGGCCTTTTTAACGATAAGCTCCAAAGAATCATAGTAGTGAAATTTTTTTGGTTCTTCTCCGGGCTTAATCTCATCGAAAAAATTAAATTCGACTAAATGGGCCAGGGCTCGCCTCATCAAGCGGCGCAAAACATACCCCGAGCCTTTGTTGCTTGGTAGGACGCCGTCTCCTATTAAAAACATCATAGCTCGTGAATGATCGGCAATAATCCTGCGCGACCATACTGGTCGGGCATTAGAAAATTCCTTCTCGAGATAATCCATCGCAAATTTAAATACATCGATATTAAACACATCCGGGTCGTTGTTCGACGCCGCAGTGATGCGCTCAAGCCCGCCGCCGAAGTCGACATTTCGTTGGGCGAGTTTTTCGAACGTGCCGTCCTCCTTCTTTTTATATTCCATGAAGACCGAGTTGCCAATCTCGAGGAACCGCCCGCAATCGCAGTTCGGGTGGCATTCGTTGCCGAATTTCGGATCGTGCGTCTTCCCGCTCGGATCGAAATCAAAAAATATCTCTGAATCCGGCCCTCCCGGTTCGCCCGCGGGCATCTTCGCGGGAACGCCCGCGCGGCTCCACCAGTTCTTTTTTATGTCGTAGGAAAAAATGCGCCCCCCTTGCATTCCTTTTTCGCTCCCCTGTTTTTCGGAGCCGAGCTCTATATATTTCGCATCTTTCACGCCCGCCCCCTCAAAAAGCTTTTTCCAAATTTCCACCGATTCCGTATCCGCGGGAATTTTTGTTTCGGGATCTCCGGCAAAGACCGTGACATATAAACGTTCGGGTTTAAGGCCGATTTCTTTCGTCAAGAATTCGAAGATCCACGGGAGCTGTTTTTCCTTGAAATAATCACCAAAGGACCAGTTGCCAAGCATCTCGAAGAACGTCGTATGGCGGTTATCCCCCACCTCATCGATGTCTTCCGCACGAAAACTTTTCTGTGAGTTCGCGACGCGCTTTCCCTCGGGATGCGACGCGCCCAAAAGATACGGCACGAGGGGCTGCATGCCCGAACCCACGAAGAGAGTGGTCGGATCGTTCTCGGGAACAAGCGAAGCCGAAGGAATAATAACGTGCCTTCGTACCTTATCGCTGAAAAAATCGAGATACTTTTTGCGGACGTCGGATAACTGCATTGTTTTTCAAGTGTAAAATAAAAAACCGATTACGGCAATAAAAAGGCGGCTCGATCGTTATGATCGGCCGCCGGATGGGCCTCTATTTGTTGAAAATCAACGGTATGATATCGGTGTACACCACGCACCCAAGAAGCGCCAGAAACAATACGATACTTACGCGCTCGTGGAAAAGCGTGGGCCACGGGGCAACCTTCCCGAGGATTGCTCGGATCATCTGACCGCCATCCAAGGGCAGGATCGGCATCATGTTCATGAGTCCGATAGAAAATGACAGGAATCCCCCCATGCTGATCGCTTGCCGCAAACTTAATACGTTATGGACGACAACCTTCCCAATGACGACCGGTCCGCCTATGATCCCGGTTGGGCCCCCGTGAGATGTCACAGTAAAGAGCAAGTAAACAAGGAGGGCAAAGCCCGCAAGCGGCACAACATATTTTCTGCCGAACCAAAGAAGGATCGTTCCTCCGCCCAAGATGAGTAGCGGCTCAACAATAACCGGATTGGGAAATATCGGATCGTGAGTAAGAGCGAGATATACACAAAGACATAAAGCGAACGCAAAATTCGCCAGTATCCCCGCTCCCATGATCCGTGCCGAATCCGAATATGAAAGACCTTCCATTGTTTTCTGGCCTTTTTCGTTCGGCTTCACATATGCGCCGAGCGGCACGAGGCCGAGTGTAAACTTCACCGCATTCCCAAACCTGCATTTGAAAGGTCCGAATACCAGATGCGGACCGAAGCCTAAACCCATTGCTTCGATCTCAACTCCGCAAGACTGCATGGCAAAGGCATGGCCCAGTTCGTGAAATACGAGAGAGGCCAGGAAAAGAACTACAGCGATCGTGATATACACGATTCCTCCTTAGATGACAATGTATCGAACTGCGGTGAATATAGCATGCACCATGGCTTTCGTCAAAGCGACATCGGGCTATTCGAAAACGTCATTCTGAGTATTAGTGAATTTGTCTGCGCCTGGACGACGGGGAAATTTGGAAGCGCGGATCCCTGCCTACCGGCAGGCAGGCCGGCCTCCGCCGGGATGACTTAAAAAAACAGCGTATCGATACGCTGTTTTTTTAAGTCAGATTCTCAAAACCCTCGAGCGACTTGGCCTTACTATGTTCGCGGATCCGTTCAAGCGCTTTGGCTTCGATCTGCCGGATGCGCTCGCGGGTCACGCCGAAGGCCTTTCCCACTTCCTCGAGCGTGTGGTTCACGCCGTCTTCCAGGCCGAACCGCATCTTCAAAATTCTCTGTTCGCGGTCCGAGAGATCAACCATAATTTCCTTGATCAAATCGCGGAGCAGGGCATGCGCCGCAAGCTGGGCGGGCGTCGAATTCCGTTCATCGGGAATGAAATCCGAAAGCGTGGAATCCTCTTCGTCGCCGATGGGCGTTTCGATTGAGAGCACCTCCTGAGAGATCTTCTGAATGTGACGCACTTTTTCCACCTCCAAGCCCATCTCGGCGGCGATCTCTTCGGCCAAAGGATCGCGGCCCAATTCCTGAATGAGTTGGCGGCGCGCCTGGGTATACTTCGAGATCGTCTCCACCATGTGCACGGGAATGCGCACGGTCCGCGACTGGTCGGCAAGTGCCCGCGTAATCGCCTGCCGGATCCACCACGTGGCATACGTCGAGAATTTAAATCCCTTGCGGTAATCGAATTTTTCGACGGCGCGGGAGAGGCCGATGTTCCCCTCCTGGATCAAGTCGAGGATCGAAAGATGCGGCGTGCGATTCACATAGCGCTTGGCGATCGAAACCACGAGCCGGAGGTTTGCTTTCATCAATCTTTGCCGCGCTTCTTCGTCGTTTTTTTCCGCGCGCTTCGCAAGCTCGCGTTCCTCGAGTTTGGAAAGCAACGGAGTCTTGCCGATCTCCTTCAGATACATCTGCACGGCATCCGGCACGTCTCCCTCCATCGAGAGCGCTTCATCCAATTCTTTTTGGCCGAGTTCGCCCTTCGAAAAATCGATGAGTCCGCTTGTTTCAATGACCTTGATCCCGGCGTTCTCAAGCCGATCGTACACTTCGTCGAGGAGCGCCACCTCTTCCTCGATCTTCGGAAAATAATAGAGAATTTCGTTGTCGGTCACGAACCCGCGCGGACGACCTCGCTCCAAGAGCTCATGGATCGCGGCTTCCACGGCCTTCGGGAGTCCTTTGCCTTTTTTGACCTTTCCGGCTTTTTGAGGCTTGGCACTGGCGCGTTTGGCTTTTGAAGCTTTCTTCAAAACCTTCCGCTTCTTATTTGTTTTTTTATTCTTTTTCTTCTTCATGGATCCTATGCGAAATAAAACGCTTTACGATCAAATATATGTCCTTCTTGGGAGGGCCTGGCGATTTACAGCCGAATGTATCGTAGTGTAGCAGAATATGGAACTTTGGACAAGTTCCAAGAACCCACCTCGAAAATACCTCCAGTCCGCGTTGCGAGAGATTTTCTTGCATCCGCAAGGCGCGGGGAGGGAGGTGTGGCTGCTGCCACTCCGACCGAGCCGCAACGCAGCGGAGCGGGAAAATCGCCACAACCCTTGCGGGATATGGCCAATTTCCGCAAGCCCGGCGTCGACTCCTCCTCGGGGTGCATGAAGCACGCTTTCGTCGTCGCTTCTTGGCCTTGCGGAAATTGGCTCATATCGCGGGCGGAAGTATTTTTGAGATGGGTTCTAAGATTCCAATACCGATGAAGGAAGCTGGGCAAGCTCCACAAGTACGCGATGGAGCTCTGTTTCGTTCCCTGCGTCTTCGGCATTCCTCACCTCGAGAGCAAGACGCTGGCGCTTCAGTTTGAGATCCTCCTTGCGCAGTTCATGCTTCAATGCTTCGACCTCGCCCGAAGCAAGTTCAGCCGAACCCAAGACAATGAAGTGCAGAAGCTCGTCGGTCGTGGAATCGCTCGACTTCCGCTCGCCGCGGCGGAGCGTTTCGAACACGGGAAGGTACGCCGTCGCAAGATATGGCACGCAGTCTTCGAGCGTGGAAAAATCGCCTTTCGCGACCGCCGCGCGGAGAAGCCGCTCGCTCAAAAGCTCGCGGCGGGAATACTTCCGCATGTCGCCCCGTCCTATTTCTTCCGGGGAATCCGCAATTTGTTTCGCGTCGGTCTTCGGCACCTCAATCCCGTCCGCTTCTTCAAGCAGGATTTTCTCCTCAACGCCCGTACGCTTTGCAAGCTCGCCGAACCAATGCGAACGCTCCACCGCGCTTGCAAGGTTCTTCAATTTCCCGAGCACAACGCGAAGATTCTTCACTTCTTCCCTTTTCCCGTATTCCGATCTGCCCCGCGCGGGAAGATATTTTTCGAAATAGAAGAGCGGCGCCGGCTCGGCGTTCTTGACGGCCATGAGGAGAATCTCGCTTCCCGCCTGCGCCGCTTCCGCCGGATCTTTGAATTTTTCAAAAGATACTACGTTCACACCGAAGTCGTTCATCTCCGCAAGATCGATCGCGCGCTCGGCGGCCGCGGAACCCGCGGCATCGGAATCAAAACTTAAAACTATCCGGTCGGCCAGACGCCGCAAGGTCCGCAGATGATCAAGCGTCAAAGCCGTGCCCGAACTCGCGACCGCATTCTTCACTCCCGCCTGATAGCTCATCAAAAAATCCATCTGCCCCTCGACCAAGAACGTCGAGCCGGCATCGCGGATCGCGTTTTTGCTTTTCCAAAACCCGTAGAGCAATTTCGATTTGTTGAAGATCGGCGTTTCGGGACTATTCATGTATTTGCCCGCATCCGGCGATTCGAACTGCGGAAGCAAGCGCCCGGTGAATCCTACGACCCTGCCGGAATGATTATGAATCGGAAACATGATGCGTCCGCGGAAACGGTCGAAGAGCATGCCGCGATCGCTCTTGAGGGCCAGTCCGGCGCGCAGGATGTCGTCCGGCGCGTATCCCAATTTCAAAAACTGCATCGAAAGTTTTTCGGATTCGTTCGGCGCCCAGCCAAGTTCAAATTCTTCGATAGTTTCCTGTTTCAAACCGCGTTCCGCAAGATATTTTTGCACGGCAGGTACCGTGGCGAGCGACTTCTTGAAAGAGTCTTTCGCTTTGTCATTCAATTCATAGAGGAGTCCGGTATATTTGTGCTCCGCGGGATCGAGCCGCCGCAATTCCACGCCCGCTTTCTCGGCAAGGATCCGCAGGGCCTCGCCGAATTCCACGTTCTCATAGCGCATGATGAAACCGAAAGCGTCGCCCCCGATGCCGCAACCGAAACAATGCCACGACTGCCGGTCGGGCGAGATCATAAAGGACGGCGTCTTCTCTTTATGGAACGGACAAAGCGCTTTGAAGTTTTTCCCGGCGGGCTGGAGATTCAAATACCCGCGGAGAAAATCCACGATGTCCAGCTTTTCCTTGATAAGTTCTACCGTGGTGGAGCCCATATCAAAAATATGCTTCAAGCCGCGTTGCGAGATATTTTCTTGTATCCGCAAGGCCTGCCTGCCGGCAGGCAGGCGCGAACGAGGAAGCTGTAGCCTCCGTGCTACTGCGACGAAGTCGCAACGTAGCGGGACGAGAAAATATCCTCAACCCGAAGGGATACGGCCAATTCCGGCCGATCACTTCGTCGCTCCTCCTCGGGGTATCGACATACCCCTGCGTCGTCGCTTCTTGTGCCGACCAAAATTTGCTCGCATCGCGGCTGAAGATATTTTTGTTATGGACTCTCGAAGAAGTCATTTGCTTTCATTCAATAATAAATCGGTTGAAACGGCAAGCCCCGTAGGAGAATTTCGAACTCTTTCGATCATCGATCGACATAATTCAATCCCATTTCGCACATTCTCAGGAGCAGTAGTTTACTTAAATTTTAATTCGAAATTCCTATACGGGGCAAGGAAAAATTGTGCGTATCGTGTGCGTACTTGACGCAGTAAGGCACATCCTGTTAAGATGCCCGCAGCATACTTCGTAGAATCCTGAAATCTGAACGGGGGCTTTTATGATCTTGAAAGCGCTTACCGTGCATCAACCCTGGGCTGGTTTGATGGCGGGCTCGTTTTTGAAAACCCACAATTTGTTACGACGGGCTGAGGTACGAAAGTGGGGCCATTTCTATCGGGGATTGTTGTTCATCCACGCCGGTCTGAAGATCGAGAAAGAGGCTTGCGAGCACTTTGGCATTAAACCAAGCGACTGCATAACCCGAGCAATCATTTGCTCGGTGCTTATCGTCGAAACTCAGCTCATCAAAGATGAAAGAACCTGGCTTGAAATGAGATATTTACATCTTGAACCCGGGGACAGGTGCTACGGCGATAAAACATTTGTATGGTTATTCGACAGTCCGGAACTGCTATCCAAGCCGATTCCTTGCTCTGGAAAATTGGGATTGTGGAACATCCCCTCTAAATTGCACAACGGACTATCAATTCGATAGTCTGTTTTTTTTGGAGCGAGCTAGGGCCACGCGAAGAAATACATCGCATTCCAAGTCGGGCGTGTTTCTTGAAACGCATTGCGATATATCCGCACACAGGACCATTACCGGTCCTTTTTTTATGGGCAGCCAGCCGCCAGCTTGACTTTCGGAAAATTATATGCTATGAATATGCCAGTATCGCACGAGGAGATCCCATGAAAATGTTAAAGCTGTTTGCCGTATTGCTTGCACTTTGGGGCATAACACTCCACCCAACTGCGGCACAAGAGAAACCGAGCAGGGTGGTCTGGGAAGAACAGAAGCCCAACATCTACTTCGCGAAGATCTATCACTTCCAAAATGCTCAAGGCTCGCACTGTTTCGTTGATGTTCATGGCGACGGCAGAGACCTAACGATCGTTGCACGGACGTATCGGAACGACGCATTTTTTCTTGAGCAGATAGATATCATCCGGGAAGGCGATTCCGCGACAAAAACAGAGAAAAAATTCTCCACCGTTATTCAAGAAGTCGAGGAAAGACTCGTTAAAGATTTCGTGGTCGTCGGCAAAATAACGCACAAACTTATAGGGCCGTATCAAGAAGATCCGCTGATGCCCGACATCTTCACGAAGGATTTTCTCGAAGCAGCGAAAGCGCTTCCTGCGGAAGTCCAAGAACTTTTCTCGGGTTGCTATAAACTGGGAAACGGCGTTTGCAAGACATCCGAAACAAAGTGAGTTTTTTGAAACATACATGCCCGACGCGAATTCGCGTCGGGCATAATTTTTTATCTTCAAAAATTAAGATGGCCGGGAAACAAAAAGAGGGATGATATCACCCCTCTAAACGATACCTTGCCCGCCATGCCCTTAGCGGAATGCGAGGCTGTCGCCTTCGATTTTGCCAAACACCATTCGCTCGTCGCCCGTAACGCTCCAGAAATCCCCGGGAACTTTTTCGCGCTTCGCCATTTTCCGCCACAACACGATATAAAGAATGATTCCTGCGCCGCAAAGCATGAGCGCAGCCATGAGCGCGCGTATGATCTTCGTCGGCAATCCGAAATAATAGGCAATCCCTGCGCAGATTCCGGCCAGCTGGTTGCAGGGAAACGGAATCATCATAAAACCCCTTTTCTCTTCTTCCTCTCCCCCCAAGGTACTCTCAGGCATCATGAATCCTCCATCACGGCCGAACAAAAGACTAACGTTAAGTATACTTCCGCCGTTCCCACGCCACAATCGCCGGAAAAAAATTGCAAAGTGGACGTAAAAATGCCAGAACCCATCTCAAAAGTAGGCATGTGAAATAAAATGGGATATTTTTGAGCGGGAGCCATGCAGCCTGACGACGGCGTAGCCTTGCGCTACTCCCGGGAGGGATGCGCGGGCTATCCGCCCAAATAAGCCACAAGATTATCATTCTCTCCTCACTGCCAATTTTAGACAAATTGACTACTTTTGAGATGGGTTCTATAATCCCAACCATGATAAAGGAAGGTGAAGCACGGCAAGAACAAACCCCGGTTTCCAACGAAGATTTTTTCGAAATCGCAAAGAGAGATACCTTTAAGGATATTCTTACCGAGATAGAACCGCTCCTCGAAAAGGATCGAATCGAAAAGGCGCAGGAAATAGTCAGGAAAGAGTTGCTTTTGCTTGCTCAGGCATCGGGCGGTCCGACGCACAAACAGCTGATAAAAATCCGGAAGGAGTTCGAAGCATATCTGCCCGAAGAAGCAAACCAAGCCCTAAACCCCGAATCTCCCGAAGCTTATGCGAGGAGAGGAAAGAATCGGGCCGCGGAGATGGGAAAAGCGATATCCGCACGACAGGAGGAGAAGGGATCGCAACAGCGCTCCGAAGGGATCAAAGAAAAAACCTGGGATGTCCCCGCTTTTGAAGAGCTAAAACCGGGATTGATACTCGAAATTCAAAGGGAAAGTGGCCGGAAAATCTATGAAGTTTTGAGCGAACCCAAAGAAAATGCTAAGAGCGACTGGATTGTGAGGGCGAGATTGATCGAAGGAAATTTTGACCTTGATTTATACCTCGATGATGCGGGTATTCAGCCTTATCGCGGAGATAAAAAATACGGCGACGCCTGGCACCCATATAACCGTCCTATCCGATGGTACCAAAAGGAAAGCAAGCCGAATTCATAGCCGTGTTCCGAGACAGGTTCCGATCCCGGAATCTACCGCCCGATCGGCAGGCTAAAGCTGAACGTAGATCCCTTTCCTTCTTCGGAATCCACCCAGATCGTCCCGTTCATTCTTTCGATGATTTCTTTGACGATAAAAAGCCCCAAGCCCGTGCCATGGATATCTTTCGTTTTGTCGCTTGCGACGCGATAGAATTTTTCGAACAAATTCGCCTGCGCCTCTTTCGAAATACCGAGACCGGTATCCGCGATATGCGTTATTAAATTTTCGTTTTGCGCCTCGTGGCTCACCGTCACCTTCCCCGAGCCGCCCATGTATTTGATGGAATTGCCGATCAGGTTCACCATAACCTCTTTCAACCGATCCGCGTCCGCCATTGCTTTTGGCAAATTCGACTGTGGTTCGTAAGCCATCTGCACCTGCGCTTTGTCGGCAAGCGCCTGGAGCTCCACGAGCACTCCCCTGATCGGCGCTGCCACATCGATCGGCACCACCTTGATCGCGAGCTTCCCATTCTCGGAACGCGACACTTCGAGTAGGTCGTTTACGAGCTGAATCAGGCGCTGATTGGAATCCACGACTTTTTGTATAAAGTCTTTGGTTTTGTCGGTAATCGGCCCCGTGAGCCCTTCGAGGATAAGCGTCAAATATCCTTTCATAGCGCCGACCGGCGTCCGCAATTCGTGCGCCGCGATGAACACGAATTCGTTCTTGAGCTCTTCCAGCTGTTTCAGCCCCACGATCATTTTATTGAAAGCAGTCCCCAGTTCCTCGAGTTCATCGCCCGTTTTGATATTTACCCTTTCATCAAATTTCCCTTCGGCAACAAGCTTGGTGCTTTTCTCGAGGGCATGCACCGGACGTACGATAAGCGTAGCGAGAAGGATGCTCGCCGCGATGACCGCCACAAGCACGAAGATCGACACGGTCAGATTGTTATAGATGAGGCCGCTCACGCTCGCGTCGGCGCCATCGGCTCCCTGCACCGGCCATTCGGCGAGTAATCCCCAGTGAAAATCCGGAAGGTATTGCCCCGAGGCAACCACTGTTTCTCCCAGAAAATTTTTATAACGGTGCTGCCCCTCCACTCCCGTAAAATCATTCCCCTGAATCACCTCGGTCACAATTCCCGTATTCTTCATATCCGCGCCCGGCACGGGCCCATTAATGCTCGAACCGATCACCTTGCCGTTTTTATCCACGAGATACAGATATCCGGTTTTCCCCAAGGCCACATTTTGAATCGCCGCCTGCGCCACGCCCAAACTGAATTTCCCGATGAGGAAATAATTGATCGATCCATTCTGGCTTCTCGCCGAATCGGCCGCGGTTATCACGGGCACATCTCCCGAAAAATCAACTTCATCGCTCACATAATTCGTTCCTGCTTTTACCCGAGAAAACCATGCCGCCCCGCTGTCGTCTCTGAGTCCGCTCGCCGCCACATCTTCCGGCTGGGATACCGTGAGCCTCGCCTGCTCTTTGCCGTCAAGACCCACCAGGGTAATTTCTTCAAGCCCCAGCGCCTGACCCGAGGTAAATACTTCCTTCAAGAGAAGCCTGCTGGTTTCGCCTATGGCCGGCGCGCGATTCGTAATCACATTCGCCTGAAGAGATTTTACGATATTGCCGAGAATATTTTTGATTTCACCGAGTTTTTGGTCGACGAGCGCATCCTCAAGGCTCGCGACATCGGTGCGGTGAGATACCGTGATCCCGTACACCGAAAGAAATCCGGCGATCAAAATCGGCATGACGCTTACGAGCGCCATCATGAGAAAAATCTTGTTGCGGAGCTTCCCCTTAGGCTGAGATTGCATTACTTTCCATTATAGCAGAATCCTTGAATGAGTCGGGTAAATAAAAATATTTTGTTGTCTTCCGGTTTAACCCGGGGCTCCACCGTTTATAAAATTCTGGGGGCATGGATCCCCGCCTCCGCGGGGACGATCGCGCTTAGCGCGTTCGTTTTACCTTCACGCGCAGAGGGTGGTAGAATGCAGAGATGGATCCGATTCTCTTGGTACGGAACCTGAGCGTCGCTTTTGACGATGAATTAATTATCAAAGGCGTCGATTTTGCGCTCGAAAAAGGAGATAACCTCGCCGTCATCGGCCCGAATGGAGCCGGAAAAACCATTCTGCTTCGGGCGCTCATGGGAGCAGTGCCCTACAGCGGCACCATTGCCTGGGCGAAAGGAACACATATCGGATACGTTCCCCAAAAAATCGATGCCGACCGCCATCTCCCCATAACCATGCGAAACCTGTTGAACGCGAAAGCCCGCGTCCTCGCCCTCCCCGATGCAGATATCAAACGGGCCGTGAACGCCGCAAATCTTACGAAAAATATTTTGGAAACTCCGGTCGGCCATCTTTCGGGCGGACAATTCCAGCGCGCGCTCATCGCCTTCGCGCTTTTGGGGCGGCCGGAAGTGATACTGCTCGATGAACCCACGGCATCAATCGACAAGCCGGGCGAAATACAGATCTATGAATTGATCCACGGACTCCAAGACGAGTACGGCATGACGGTCGTCCTCGTCTCGCATGACCTGAGCTTCGTGAATCGATACGCGAATAAAGTCTTGTGCCTCAACAAAATCGGCGTCTGCTTCGGGTCTCCCGAAGAAGCGCTCACGCCCGAAGTTCTCGACAAACTCTACGGCGGCCCGCACAAATATTATCGCCACCTCCATAGCAACGGGGCAACAAAAAGATCGGCATGAACACGGGCGAACTATATTCCATTATTCTGGCGATTGCCGGAGCCGCCGCGGCCGGCATCGTGGGAAGTTTTGCGCTCATGAAAAGGACCGTCCTCGCGGGCGACGTGATGTCCCATATCGCGATCCCGGGGCTCGGTCTTGCCGTGATCTGGAACCTGAATCCCCTGCTTGGAGGCGGCATGACGCTGCTTCTCGGATCCGCGCTCATCTGGCGCCTTGAGAAAAGAACCGAGCTTTCGACCGAAGCGGCGATTGGCGTGATCTTTGCGAGCTCGGTAGCGCTCGGGGCGCTCCTTATCAATTCAAAAGAAGAATTGATCGACGCGCTTTTCGGCCGTTTCGGGAGCTTATCTACCGGCGAGTTTGCGTTCGGCCTCGCGGCAAGCCTGCTCGTCGTCATTGCCGTCTGGATTTTAAGAAATAAACTGATCATCGGGTTGTTTTCTCCGGAACTCGCTTCGGCTACGGGAATCAACGTGAATCTCCTCAATCTTTGGTTCCTGCTTCTGTTCGCGCTCACCATACTTTCCGGACTCCGATTTTTGGGGGCGCTCCTCGCGGGATCGCTGATCATCATTCCCGCTTCCGCCGCGAGAAACCTCACGCACACGCTCGGCAAATTTTTGATCACCTCCATCCTGCTCTCCGTTCTTTCCGTAATATTCGGATTCCTGGTTTCAAATGCATACGGCCTCGATCTTGGCCCGACGGTCGTTATGGTCTCTGCTGTTTTTTTCGCCTTGAGCTTATTAAAGAAGAAAAGGTAGCGGGCAAATTGGTTCTGGTGCCAGTTTTTTAACACAGGAACTGCCCCTGGATTTTTCAGGGGCAGTTGGTATAGGGTATAGATAGATTCTTCCTTGAAATCTAGGGGGTTTGCCCGTGTGGAACCGCAACGCATGGATCCTTCTCGTTCTCCTGGTTCTGCCTGCGGGCAGAGCATTTGGAGGCGCTCCCGACACCCACGAAAAGATCGCCCAACAATTTGCGCCAATACTTCTGCAGGAAACGGGCGCCGGAGACAAGGAACGATTCGACTATCCGACGCGCGCCGATTTCGACGGCGACTGGATTGCAACGAACGATTGGGGGCACGCAAAGACGTATCCCCTCCCCGCTTATGTTTATTATTCGGTCCTCGAAACCGAGATGCACTATTTTATCCATTACGCGGTATTCCATCCGCGTGATTGGAAGGGTGGGCCTGTCAAAACAAAGATTTGGGACGGCTTCCGAAATCTCTCGAGAATCACCGACCCTTCTCGGGTAATTCTCGATATGGCCCTTTCGCACGAAAATGATCTCGAAGGAGTGCTCGTCGTCATTGAAAAAGGACCGGAGCCGCGCGTCATCTTCGCGGAAACACTCGCGCATTCGAAGTTCACAAAATTCGCAACGGCGGATTATCTGCGAGACCATCTTTCCCTGCCGCAAAACGTCCACTTGCTCACCATAGAAGGCGGCCGACCGGTATTTGCGGTCGAATCAAAAGGGCACGGCATCGAAGATCCGCGCGGAAGAACATCGAAACGCGTGCTTATCTACCGTTTCACGGGCACCGCGGAAGATCCGGAAAAAAGAATGGGGAATAACGTGGGGTATGCCCTCCTCTCAATCCACGATACGTTCTGGGATATGGCGCCTGAAGATATGAAATCGTTTTCCACGAAACGACTGAATTATTCTCGTGTTTCATTCGCCTTCCGGGAAGAAAACGGCGCGATTGAAACAGAAAAAGTGTGCCGCAATCCCATTGGTTCGCGCATCCGGGGAAAAAGGGGGGCGCATAATTTCGCAGGATTCCCCTGGGGATGGCAAACGATCAGCGGAAAAA
>JBGPES010000006.1:0-13099 GCA_041482935.1 Minisyncoccia bacterium
AGCCAAGAAGCCAAGAAGCCAAGAAGCCAAGAAGCCAAGAAGCCAAGAAGCCTATTGATTCGATGACGAGGATAAAATGCTAAAATTTAATCATGCGTACTAAAGAACCAAAAAACTTCCGAGCTTCTGAATTTCCCAGCTTCAGAGCTTCAGAGTCCAAAAACTTCCCAACTTCTCGGCTTCCTAGCTTCTCGTCTTCTTAGCTAAATCCCATGCTTTACCACTATCTTGCTTCGGATAAATCGGGAAAGATCGTTGAATCCGATCTCGACGCCGAGGACTTGAACCAGGTTCTCCAGTTTCTTTCCAAAAAGGAACTTCGCCCGGTTTCGGTGAAGGTGATAAAAAAAACCGACTTCGGCACGGGTAGGATTTTCGGAAGAATAAACGTTACGGACAAGGTTTTTTTGACCAAATATCTGGCCCTCATGCTTCGTGTCGGCACCGATCTTCTCTCCGCAATCAATATTTTAATCACCGATTTCGACAAGCCCGCCGTAAGAAGTTTTCTTTTGGAGGTACGGGAAAACCTCAGCCGCGGACAGCCGTTTTATAAAGCGTTTGAATTGCACCGGGAGGTGTTTTCGCCCACGTTCATCAGTCTCGTGAAGGCCGCGGAGAGCTCCGGCACGCTTCAGAAAACGTTCGAAGAGCTTTCGGAATCGCTGGTCAAGGAAGCGGAACTGAGGAGCAAAATCCGATCCGCGCTCATCTACCCCATTATGCTTCTCTGTACATCAAGCGCGATCATCATCTTTCTGGTAACGTTTGCCTTGCCCAAGATCGCGAATGTATTCGCCGACAGCGGAGTTCAGCCGCCGCTATTTTCCCGCATCGTCTTCGCGGTAGGATTGTTTTTCGGAAGCAACATCCTCGTCATTTTCGGCATTATCATCGCTTTCGCGGTGGTGGCGTTGTATCTCTACTATAGGACCCCAATCGGAAAACGCTTGCTTGATCAAATGATGAGCCATACGCCGGTGGTGAGAGAACTGTATAAGGAGATCGCCATTCAGCGGCTTGCGTCCACCATGTACTCTCTCATGAAGGCGGGCCTTCCGATCATCGATACCATCAATATTGCCGCGGAAACCGTGGGACTCAACGAATTCAGATTCAGTCTTCTCCGCATCGCGAACGAAGGATTGGCAAAAGGACTTACGATCGGCGAGGCGTTCCGGAGAGAGACCATTTATCCGAAAGTCGTGACGAACCTGATCGCGATATCGGAAAAAGCCGGACACCTTGAAGAAGTGCTGCAGACGCTTGCGGATTTTTATGCCGCGAACGTAGATGCGAGCATCAAGGCGCTGGTTTCGCTCCTCGAACCGATATTGCTTCTCGTGATGGGAGGCATTGTCGCCATGATCGCGCTTTCGATCATCGTTCCTATTTATCAGTTGACGACGAAATTCTAGAAGGCCATGAGGCCAAAAAGTTCGGAAGCCAAGAAGCGAGCTCGGGGAATGATGGAATTTAGTCGTTCCCGCGAAAGCGGGAACGACGGGCGGGGTACGGTTCGCGGAGGACGACGGAAGAAAAAGTTATCGCAATAAAATACATATCATTTTTCAACTTCAAATATGAAAGCTAAAGAGCCGAGAAGCGCCTTCAGCCTGATCGAAGTGGCGGTAGTCATGGCGATCATGGTCATTCTGTCCATCGTCGCTTTGATAAACTTCCGACCCTCGCTCTATCGCAACCAGTTAAATGCCACCGCGCAAAAAATCGTGGCAAGTTTGCGTGAAGCCCAGTCCCGCGCCGTCGCCGGAGAATCGGGCGTCGTCTGGGGCGTGCACTTCGACAACGGCACTTCGACCGCCCCGTTCTACGCCCTCTTCCAGAACGCATATGCAACCTCGACGGGAATAAATTACTACTCCCTGCCCTACGGCGTTCAATACGCGACCTCAAGCATCGCTTCGGGCGGGTCGCTCAACGTTACTTTTGCACAGATTTCCGGGCTTCCTACGGCCACATCATCGGTTATACTTAACCTTATATCGGGCGGTTCCGTGATTGCCACATCGGGCGTGAGCATAAGCGCGCAGGGCATCGTTTCTTTTTAGAAAACAGAAGTCCGGACAAGTTAAACATGCGAAACACGAGAAAGAGATCAAAATATATCCCATTCTTGAGCAAAAAAGGGCAACCCCGTCACCAGACCGAGCACTTCGCTTTCCACAACGCTCGAATCCAGACAGGGTTTTTCAAAAATAATCGATGAATTTGCAAATGCCAATATTGTCTAAAGGAAAGCGGAAAAGCGTTGCAGTGCTCGGCTCGGTGCGGGGCCAATCTCTTATGGAGATCCTTATCGCCGTCGCGCTCGGCGCTCTTTTTGTAGGTGCCGCGGTTTCGATCATCGCTCCGGTGCTTCGCATTGGCACGAACTCAACGCAATCCCAGACGGCCACCGCGTTAACAAGAGAATTTGCGGACAACATACGGGCCTGGGGAGAGGGCGATTGGCACAATGTCGCGAACCTCGCGACCTCGTCCGCGAATCACTATTATCTGAATACTTCCGCCTCGCCGTTTACGGTGAACTCCGGCAATGAAAACATTACGCTCGGGGGTGCCACGTATCAGCGTTATTTTTATACCGACGACGTTTATCGCGACAGCAGCGGCAACATAACCTCGACGGGGAATACCTACGATCCTTCATCGAAAAAAATCACCATCTGCGTTTGCCAGGGGGTAGCTGGTTCCGTCGGTGGCTGGGCAATGACGACCCAACTGCCGAGCAGTGGTGAAAGTGATGGCTCCGGCGTCGTGAACAACGGCTATATCTACATGACGGGAGGCGAGGCGAGTTTTCCTACCTCCACCGTCGTCTACGCCCAGTTGAATGGGAACGGAACGATCGGCAACTGGTCAAACACAACCGCATTGCCGAATACACTCACTGATCAATTCGACGCCGTCTATAACGGATATATCTATATTGTGGGAGGGGCCAATACCTCCACCGTCTGGTATGCCAAGCCGAACTCCACCGGTTCGATCAGCAACTGGTCGAGCACAACCGTACTGCCGGGCGTTATATATGAAGCATCCGGCGCCATCTATAACGGCTATATCTACACGACAGGAGGGTTTGGTTCGCCTCCTACCTCGACCGTCTTCTACGCCAAGCTGAACTCCACCGGTTCGATCAGCAACTGGTCGAGCACGACCGCACTGCCGAATGCACACTATGAACATTCTGCTGTCGCATACAACGGCTATATCTATGTGATATCGGGAGTTGCTCTCCAGGGTTGTTGCAATTCACCAACCTCTTCCGTTCTCTACGCCAAGCTTAACGGCGACGGGACGGTCGGCAACTGGTCAAACACAACCGCATTGCCGACTCCTCTTAGCGACCATTTCGCCGTCGCCTCTAACGGTTATATCTATACGACAGGAGGGATAGGCTTCGGTCAGGGAACATCCACCATCTTCTACGCCAAGCCCAATGCGGACGGCTCGCTCGACAACTGGTCAACGGCATCAAGCTCAATGCCAGACAACATGAGCGACCATTTCGCCGCCGTTTATAACGGCTATATCTACACGGCGGGAGCGAATGATACGTGGGGTTCCTATACCTCCACCGTCTTCTACTCTTCAATTCCCGGAACATACGCCCCCGGCAACTCTACGTACACTTTTTATCTCACGCGAGCCGGCGCAAACGCCATCTTCGACCAGACCGATTGGTCCGGCGGATCGGGGCAAACCGGGCCCGTCTCGAGCACCAACAGTCAATTTTCCGCGGTTTCCGGAACGATAACATACGCCTCTACAACAGGATCGTTCTCGCTTGCGACGACGGGTCAGGTTCAGGGGGCGACGGGAAGCCTTGCCGCCTGGGGAACGACGACGGCGCTACCCGGTCCGATCTGGGATCACGGTGCAGTCGTGGGGAATGGATACGTCTATTCGGCGGGAGGATACACAGTAGTACCCAATAGCGCCACCGCTACCGTGAACTTCGCTCCGATCAATTCGACCGGTTCGGTAGGCAATTGGGCAAGGACGCAAGCATTGCCGACGGGCACGGCTGAGTTTACCCTCATGACGAATAATAATTACATATATGTACCGGCGGGAAACAATTACAGTAATGGATCCTTTGTTCTCACTTCCACCATCTGGTATGCTTCGCTCAACTCCACCGGATCGATTAGCAACTGGTCGAGTACGACTCAACTGCCCACCTCACTTTATGACTATTTCGGCACGATATATAACGGATATATGTATGTGGTGGGAGGGAATAGCGGTGCCCTCACTTCCACCGTCTGGTACTCAAAACTGAATGCAACGGGTTCGATCAGCAATTGGTCGAGTACAACGCAAGCGCCGGGCGCCGCTGTGGGCCTTGATCTTCAGGCCGGTGCCGCCTACAACGGCTATTTCTATCTTTTGGGAGGATTGGATTCTGGCAACAACAGGACGTCAACCGTTTCTTATGCTCCAATCAACGCAACGGGATCCCTCGGCGCCTGGAGCACGACGACCGCATTGCCGAGCGTGAACTACGAAGGTTCAGCCATTACGAATAACGGATACCTGTATCTTACGGATTTCTACGGTCCGGGAGCCGTGAGTTCTACCGCTCTCTTTGCCCCGATAAATCCGGACGGATCGCTCGGCAGCTGGTCGACGACTTCGCTTCTGCCGACGGGCATGAACGAGGCTCCGGTCTTTATGAACAACAACTATATATATTCGGTCGGGGGGATAGATGCCAGCGCGAATGCTTCCTCAACTGTTTATTATTCCAGAATCAACGCGCGTATTTCTGTCGCCAACTGGATAACGACGACCGCGCTGCCGAGCGCTCTCATAGATCCTTCCGCCGTCGCCTACAACGGTTATATCTACACGACGGGGGGTAATAATGCCGGAACTATCACCTCCACCGTTTACTACGCCCCGCTCAACTCGACCGGTTCGATCAGCAACTGGTCAAGCACGACCAAGTTGCCAATCGCGATGTACAACCCCAGCGACTACGCTGCCGCCTACAACGGTTATATCTATGTGGTGGGGGGTGAAACTAATGCTGCTGTCGTCACCTCCACCGTTTACTACGCCCCGCTCAACTCGACCGGTTCGATCAGCAACTGGTCAAGCACGACCCAGTTGCCAAGTTCAAATGGCCTGTTCCGCCATTCTGTCGTCGCCTACAACGGTTATATCTACACGACGGGGGGGATTGATAACATTGGGAATTTCACCTCCACCGTTTACTACGCCCCGCTCAACTCGACCGGTTCGATCAGCAACTGGTCAAGCACGACCAAGTTGCCCAGTGTCTTAACCAATCATTATACTGTCGTCTATAACGGATATATCTATGTAACCGGAGGAGAGAGTCAAGCTGGCGGGTCAGGCACTACCACCGTTCTCTACGCCTTCCTCAATTCCACCGGTTCGATCAGCAACTGGTCGAGTACGATCTCGTTGCCGAACGGCATTAAAGACCATTTCGCCTCCGTCTACAACGGTTATATCTATGCGGGGGGGGGTAATAATGCTAGTTCCACCGTTTACTACGCCCCCATCAACGCAACCGGATCGCTCGGCGCCTGGAGTACGACGACCGCATTGCCAAGCGGCCTCGACCACTTTTCCGGCGTCGCTTACAACGGCTACATCTATACGACGGTGGGGAGTGATGCAACTGGGTTTGCTACCTCCACGGTTTTCTATGCCGCATTCAATCCTAGTACGACAAGCAGCCCTCTCATTGCGACGAGCGGAACGCTTGATTCTTCCATCTACGACACGGGTGTTACGTCGGGAGCGCAATTGAATTCGGTATTGTGGCACGGCAGCCAACCCGCGGGAACTTCCGTGGGATTTCAATTCGCCATGAGCAATTCGTCGAACGGACCGTGGACATATATAGGATCGGACGGTACTGGAAACTTCTATTATCTGATTGGTCCCGATACCTCTTTGAAATTGGATTACAGCCTCTTCAATAATTTCCGCTATTTCCGCTACCGGGCGCAGCTTACTTCGGATGCCTGGCAGACGGTTTTTCCGAGAGTTGATGAGGTGATCGTCAATTGGAGCCCGTAGGATAGGGCTAAGAAGCTAAGAAGCTAAGAAGCTAAGAAGCTAAGAAGCTAAGAAGCTAAGAAGCTAAGAAGCCTATTGATTCAATGACGTAGATAAAATGTTAGAATTTGATCATGCGGACTAAAGAATCCAAAGACTTCCCAACTTCCCAGCTTCGAGACTTCAAAACTTCCGAGCCTCAAAATCTGAGAGCTTCTCGGCTTCTTGGCTTCTTGGCTCGCCAGGGCCAGACCGCCCTCGCGCTCACGCTTCTTATGGGAGGCATCGTTCTTCTGATCGGCGTCACGCTTGCGATACTCGCAATTTCATTTCTCAATTCTTCCGCCGGGTACAGATCCGCTCAGCTCGCCCAGGGGATAGCGGCAAGCGGGATCTACGATGCCATGCTGCAACTCGAGCGCAATAAGGATTTTTCGAATACCTCCGGATACACCCTCTCCGTAGGAAGCAGTACGGCCACGGTTACCGTGACCCAAAATTCTCCGCTTACGAACGAGGTGACTATTGTTTCGAACGTCTCGCTTTCCTCGTTCACAAAAGCTCAGCAGAGCATACAAGCCGTCGTGTCCCGGGACTCGAACACCGGCCAAATCGGGATTCTTTCATGGACATCCGCGCTTCCTCCAGCTGTCGTGGCGGCATCGACAGCGGGCGTGGGTTCTTGGACAACGGCAACCACGTTGCCGAACGTTTTGAATACCCATTCAGCCACTGCCTACAATGGTTATGTTTATGTGACAGGGGGACTCGACCACGCAACCAGTATTTCCACTTCCACGGTCTATTTCGCTTCCGTAAGCGGTGGCGCCCCCGGGGCATGGACAAAGACGGTTGCGTTGCCGGGTCCCATAAGCAGTCATTCGGCGGCCGTCAACAACGGTTATATCTATACAACGGGAGGGCTTGATACGGGCAGCGTTATTACTTCGAGTGTCTTCTACGCCTTCCTCAATTCCACGGGTTCCATCAGCAACTGGTCGAGCACGAAATCTTTGCCGAGCGCTATCGACGGTCATTTTGCGGTTGTCTATAACGGATATATTTATACGATAGAAGGAATTGATGCGAGCGGCAATGTGACGACCACCGTTTTTTACGCGTTCCTCAACTCCACCGGCTCAATCAGCAACTGGTCGAGCACGACCCAATTGCCGGGCGCCACCGATGGCTCCGCCTTCGCCTATAACGGTTATATCTATGCGACGGGAGGGAGCGATCCAAACAGCCCTCCTAATTCCACCACTACGGTTTACTACGCTCCGATAAACTCGACCGGTTCCTTGGGTGCCTGGAGTACGACAACCGCGTTGCCAAGCGCCATAGCGAAACACACCGCGATCCCGCGTAGCGGCTACGTCTACACAATAGGAGGATATGGAAATGGCTTTTCGGTTACCTCCACCGTCTTCTACGCCCAGATAAACGGAGATGGCACGATCGGCGCCTGGAACACGACGACTAAATTGCCGAGCGCCAATTTCGGTTCTGCCGCAACCTATAACGGGTATGTCTATGAAACAGGGGGACAAAACGCCAGCTTTGCCGTCACCTCCACGGTATTCTACGCCCAATTTAATAATTGATAGCCTATACGTTTGCACGCGGAATCTGCGTACAAACTGCAGGGCGGATCGATCGTTTGAAAAGGAGAGAGAACTTTTTATCGGCAGCGGCACGGGAGCGATTTGACCAGACTGGCCGGTGCCGATGGCGCACGCAGCCCAAAAATTCCTTAATTTCCCTGACTTGATATAATTGAAGGGTGATAAAAAAAAGGCTTCGGTATTACCTCGAAAAATTATTGTCGGTTTTGCAGCTCAGAGTCTTCGTCGGAGGGCTTGAGATTTCGGATTTGGTACTGCGCCTTGCCTATTTCGACGGACTCAGATGGCATTTGAACGGAGTGCGCCTTGATCCGGGAGTGATGGAGGCGGGAAAGGTAAAAGATCACGAAAAATTTATGTTTGCGCTTACCACGCTCAAATCGCAGGTAAGCGGACCGCTCTCGTCCCGGAAAAAGATCAGCGTGATCGTGGGGCTGAGCTCGGTCAATATTTACAGCCACGTGTTCAGCCTGCCGATCATAGAAAAGGACGGCCTCGACGAGGCGATCCGATTGAACGTGCAGATGGTTTCTCCGGTTGATATTGCCCAGGTGTATTCCGGGTGGCAGATCATCGGAGAAGATCGTCCGACCCAGCGCCTTGAAGTCCTCAGTTCTTTTTTGGATCGTTCCATCGCGGACGACATACGGGCGGCTCTCTTGAAAACGGGGTTTATTCCGGTTGCAATCGAGCCAAGATCTTTGGCGCTTACGCGCCTTCTTGCGGAAGAAGCGGCGGGATTCAGCGCTGCAAAGCCCTATGTAATGGTCCATATTGATTCCGCCGGCCTCGATTTTCTTATTGTGAGCAAGGGCGGGCTCCACTTCGAATATTTCAATCCTTGGCAGGATATTGTGGACGAGAAAGGCCAGATCCAGACGCCCGCCTTTGAGGCGGCGATGGCCAGGAGCTTGCACCAGATGGTTAATTTTTACAGTCAGCACTGGCCCGAACCCCTGACCGAAATTATTCTTTCCGCAACCTCTTTGATCCCGGAAACGGAAAAGATCGTCGCCGATAATTTTTCGTTGCCCGTCCGGCAACTCAAGTCGCGGACCAATCAATCCGTGGGTTCGGAATGGTTTGTGGTATTGGGATGCGGTCTTCGCGGCTTGAAACGGCGCGGCAGCGATAAAGAAATGAGTCTTATGGGGATCGGGGCCGACGACGAATTCCGCCGCGAACAAGCGGTGAATTTCCTGGGTTTTTGGAGGCTGATCATGCCGATCACGCTTGCCCTGCTTTTGATCGCGTTTTCCATCGCCGACCTTTATTTGATCCAGACCAGGAAATCTATCGAGTCCCAGTCGTTATTCCTGTTGAGCCCGGAACAGACAAAGGAAATCGATGATTTTACGGCGCAGGCGGGCGTATTCAATCAAAGCGTGGCGTTGGTCGGTGCGGCGCAAAAATCCATTGTGCCGACAAGCAAGCTGTGGGAAAAAGTTATGGGGCTTATGGCCGCGAACGGCGTTACGATCAGCCATTTTTCCTTCCAGGGTTCCGGCACGACCATTCTTTTAACCGGTTCAGCGCCATCCGTAGACAATGTTTCTAATTTCAAGAAAACGTTATTGAACACGCCCGAATTTCAGGGAGCCGATCTTCCTATTATCGGGGTAAAAACCGCCGCGAACGGGGTTACCTTTTCGGCAACATTCCGTTATGGGATTTAGAACCCATCTCGAAAATATCTTCTAGCCGAAGATATTTTCGAGATGGGTTCCGAGTTCACTTTCAAGTCCGGATATCATAAGCGCCCGGTCTGTTTTCCCGATTTTTCTTAAAACGAATTCACCCGCTTTTTTCCGCAGGAGATCAGGGGATCGGATGCCGATTCTGAGCCGCAGGAATTTTTGGGTTCCGAGAGCTTCGATGATCGATTGGACGCCCTTGTGGCCCGCCGAAGCCGAGTCAAAAGAAAATCTGCATGTTCCGACGGCGAGATCGCTCTCGTCGTGGATTACCAGCATGTTTTCCGTGGACAGCTTGAAGTAATTGAGCGCTCCCGCTACCGCACGCCCCGATTCATTCATAAAAACAAGCGGCTTTATCCAGATGAGGTCGTCGCTTTTGATAGAACCCATCTCAAAAGCCTCTTTCGTCGCGAGACGTCGCAGGTTCGAGCGAGCGGGGGCGAAGCCCGACGAAGGTGCGGCAGTGCTTGCTCCGAGGAGGGATGAGCCCCGCGCAGCCGAATCTGCGATCGGTGTAACAGAAAGGGGGCTTTTGAGATGGGTTCTAGTATACTCGAACGTTTTTTTGACCGGCTTGAAGGACGCGTTCTTCGAGCCGCATCGTTTTTCGAAGAGCCATGCCAGCGCGAGTAGTCCCGCGTTGTGATAGGTGTTTTCGAATTCCGGCCCGGGATTTCCGAGGCCGATGATGAGCTTGATATTGGGATTTGACATATTCCTTGATTTTGCTATAATGGCCGCGACCCTAAGAACTGAGTGCCCTGGCTCAAATAAAGTTCTTATCGGGAATCTGCAACTGGGCAAGGCAGGATGACATTGGCGGAAGCTCGCAACAGAGGACTGTGAGTCGTCGTAGGTGGCGTAATCCATCTTTTCCCCAATAATGCCCTCGCTTACTGCAGCGAGATCGTTCTCTAAATTATAGGTCAGGCCCCTTCGAAGAGCTAGTAGAATCTTTTCGAGGGGCCCTTTTTTATTTTTTCCCCAACGTAGGCGACTTGCTTTGCAAGAAGCTGTCGGATGGGCGAAAAGCTCGGTTTTTTGCGAAGCAAAAATTTTCGTCCCGAGATGCAGGCTCGCTTCGTTGCCGGAACAAAGCGAAGCCGATCCTTGCAAAGCAGTCGCCGGAGACTTATACTTACTGTCATGCGGCAGTTTTTTGCATCAGTTCTGGAAGTGCTCGAGGTTGCGCTTGTCGCGGTGGCGGCGGTTTTTTTGATCAGGAGCTTTCTCGTCCAGCCGTTTTTGGTGAGCGGATCAAGCATGGTTCCTAATTTTCAAAACGGCGATTACCTTTTGATCGACGAGCTCACGTATCACTTTCGTCCTCCCGAGCGCGGAGAAGTGCTCGTGTTCCGCTATCCCAAAGATACTTCCACCTATTTTATCAAGCGCATTATCGGCTTGCCGGGGGAGCACGTGGTGGTGAAGGATAACAAGGTGACTATTTACAACAAAGAGAACCCGCAGGGGTTCGCGCTTGCGGAAAGTTATCTGCCGAAATCGTTCGCGACGAGCGCTGAACCTCCCTGGAACGACGTGACGCTCGGACCGAAAGAATATATGATGTTCGGAGATAACCGTTCCTACAGTTATGATTCAAGGAGCTGGGGTACGATGCCCGCGAGCGATATCGTGGGGCTCGTGCGTTTGCGTCTCTGGCCCTTAAACGACCTTACGGCCTTCGCGGCGCCGCAATATTAATTAAAAGTTTTTTTATATGGCTTCAGAGATAAAAAAAGACGCTACAAAAACAAAGCCGGATACATTCAGGGCGCCCAAGGGAATGCACGACGTACTACCCGCCGACCAGCCGTACTGGGAACGGATTGAGGCGGTCATAAAAGACATCGCGCGTTTGCATAATTTCGGGCGCATCGAACCGCCGGTTCTCGAATTCATCGATCTTTTCAAGAAAACGACGGGGGAGGAAACGGATGTGGTGCAGAAAGAGATGTATTCTTTGAAAACGAAGGGGGGCGACGTGTTTGCCCTCCGGCCCGAATACACCCCCTCGGTCTCAAGGGCGTATCTTGAACACGGCCTTTCCCGCCTTGGCCAGCCCCAGAAGCTTTTTTACTTCGGTCCCGTGTTCCGCCACGACAGGCCCCAGCTCGGGCGCTATCGACAGTTCACTCAATTGGGATTCGAGGTCTTGGGGGGGTTCAATGATCCCGTCTACGATGCGGAGATTATATTGATTTTTACCACGCTTCTTGACGAGCTGAAAATCAAAAACACCGTTTTGAAGATAAATTCGATCGGATGCAAGGTGTGTCGGCCGATTTACCGGAAGCAGCTGCAAAACTTTTATAAGTACCACGAAAAAGAATTATGCGGTGATTGTTCGGTGCGGGTGAAAACAAATCCCCTGCGTCTTTTGGACTGCAAACATCCGCAATGTGAAAAGTTGAGGGCAAAAGCCCCGAATGTGCTTGATAAGCTTTGTGTGACGTGCAGCAAGCACTTCAAAGAGGTGCTCGAGCACCTTGATGAGCTCGGGATTCCTTACGCGCTCGATAACCACCTCGTGCGCGGACTTGATTACTACAATCGCACGGTATTCGAGATATACGCGGAGGGAGCGGGAAGCGAGGTGGGCGCCCTTCTCGGCGGCGGACGGTACGATTATCTCATGGAGTTTTTAGGCGGGCATTTGACGCCTTCCGTGGGAGGCGCTTCGGGAATCGAGCGCTTGATCGCGGTAATGAAAGCGCGGGGACTCTTGATTCCTCAGAAAGCGGTGAAGAGGGTGTTTCTTGTGCACGCCGGATATTCCGCAAAAAAGAAAGCGTTGAAACTTATGAAGAACCTTATAGCCGCGGGTATCCCCGTATCTCAAGCGTTAGCCAAGGAATCGCTCAAGGCCCAGCTCAAATCCGCCGATAAAGAGGGGTTGTCGCTGGCCTTGATTTTGGGGCAAAAAGAGATTTATGAATCCAGCGTGATCATCCGCGATATGCGGACGGGCTTGCAAGAAACCGTACATTTGGATAAGATTGTTGAGGAAATAAAAAAGCGCTGGAGAGACGGCGGCGCAAAGTAGATCTTCCAATCTATGCGGAAACACGACGGCAACTGCCTTTTCTGCAAAATCATAGATAAGAAAATTCCTGCCTACATGGTGCAGGACGGCGAGCATGCTGCGGCGTTCCTCGACATTACGCCTCGTACCATGGGCCACACGCTCGTTATCCCGAAATATCATGCCGCGACGCTTGCCGACCTGCCTGACGGGGAGATTGGTCCGTTCTTCTCCGCGGTGAAATCGGTTGCGACGTTACTCGGGGACAAACTCGGCGCGGACGGGCTTACGATCGGCATGAATCAGGGAGAGGCGAGCGGTCAGGTGGTGGGCCATCTTCATGTGCATATTTTGCCGCGATTCAAGGATGATGGAGGGGGCGCCATTCAGTCGGTGGTGCACCGGACGCCCGTGCTTTCCCTCCAAGAAGTGCTGAGAAAAATAAATTCACAATAAATATAAAAAATCAATTTATGGGTATCGAAGTAAGAAAAAAATCGGGAGAATCGGGGAGCGCGCTTCTTTTCAATTTTACGAAAAGGGTCAAACGGAGCGGAGTGCTCAAGGAGGCGCGAAAGCGCCGTTTTCGGAACAGGCCCGTAAGCCGCCTGAAGCGCAAGCGTTCGGCGATCCATCGCGACGACAAGAGAAAAGAAATTGACCGGCAGAGGAAACTGGGGCTTATATAA
>JBGPES010000007.1:0-12978 GCA_041482935.1 Minisyncoccia bacterium
ACCCGGTCAAGAAAGGAAACCCGAACGGCGAAACGGCTGAGCCTTCCCTGGGGTGCGCAACGCAAGCCCCCGTCGCGATAACTACTGTTTCTCACCGCATGGTTCGCCACCATGCGGTTTTTTTGTTTCCAGGCAATGGCGGAAAACATCGCCGTAATTGGTAAAAAAACGCTCCGGTTTTTGGCCGGAGCGGAACGTAGAGATGGTTTCTCATTCTAACGTGACTCGGTAAGTTCATTAACCAATCGTTTGGCGTCGTAAATATTTCTGAGCGCCTCGGTGATGCCGCGGACATCGACCGCGATCGCCCGGGCAAGCGGCGAATAATTGTAGTCATAGTCCGAAACAAGGCCGTGGATGTTGGAGTCGAAGAGAAGTCCTACGATCTCCAGGTCTTTGTTGAAAACGGGGCTGCCGGAATTTCCGCCCGTGATATCAAGCGTCGAAACGAAGTTCAGCGGCGTGGAAAGATCCGCCTTCTTCTTGCGCTTATTCCATACATCGGGAAGTTTCCAGTCGCCCTGATTTCCGCGAAGAGAGACGCGACCGTAGAGATCTTCCAGCGTGGTCCAGGCGGGAAGCGCCGTGCCGTCGGAATCGGTATAGCCCCGCACCGTGCCGTAGGCGAGACGAAGCGTGAACGTGGCGTCGGGATAACGCGCCGTGCCATACACTTTGAAAATCGCGTCGTTCAGCTCGGCGTAACCAACGCGTTCTTTTTCTTTGGCGTCCGCCCATTTTTGACGCAAGTCTTTCGTTCCCGAAAGCACCGTGCGCGCAAGCTGAAGCATGGGGTCGGAAGAGGCGTCAACGACTTTCTGACCGCCCTCCGCGAATTTTTGGTACTCGTTTATATCCGACAACTTGGAGACATACACGAGCTCATGGGCGCGTTCCGAAGGGCCCTTGCCGTTCATTACTTTCGCAACAAAGGGATCGGCCGCACCGAATACCTCAATGAGATTACTGAGGCCGTCAACGAGTTTCGTTTCCTCGTATCGTAGGTTCATCGGCGGAGCGTCCCTGTGTTCGATAAAGGCTTTCGCAGCGCCATCGATATCCCGCGCCATCATCACAAGACTTACCGCATAATCGAAAAGGGTCGTGTTGAAGGCCGTACCGTGGAGCGCGAGGAGAACCCTCGGGTAAAGAACCCCGATACTCTTCTCCACATCCTCCACTATGAGAAGCCCCTTTTGCGCCCCAAGAAGCGAGTCGGGATTGCGCGCCGCGTCGAGAAGAAGCTGGCGCTCGAATTTTTTCTTGTTTTCGATCAACGCCGGATCCTGAAGGCCGCGAATCTTTCCCGTGTAGAGCTTGCGCTCGTTCTGCCAGATGAAAAGGTCTGATTCAGAAACCCTTTTCTCTTCGGCGCCGCGAATCGCGAATTGCTGGGTCATGATCTCCCTGCGGCGGAACAGATCGAGGAGCGTCGGAGCGATAACGTCCCGCTCGGCTTCGAGCGCAGCGGATGTGTAGAGCCGTTCTGTTCTCCCCGGATGACCGGCGATGAAAACAGAGTCACCTTCTTCGACTCCTTTTGCGCCCCAGGTAAAATGATTTTCGATCTTCGCGGGCTCGCCATTCTCATAGGCGCGTAGAAATGCTACGTCGAAGTTAAAACGGGGGAATTCGAAGTTGTCTGCATCGCCGCCAAAGAACCAAACGTTCTTGGGCGTGGAGAAGTAAAGGCGGACATCCGCGTAGACTTTGTAGCAGTAGTTGTCATACCGCGCGCCTTGATAAAGCACAACGATTTCACACTTGAGGCCTGTTTTCTTCGAGGTGTCTTCCGCAATCTTTGCGAGCGCGGCGGAACGGACGGCGGCGGGATTATTTTTCTCGTCTTTGGAAACGGCGCTGCTTGCCTGTTCGGTAACGTCTTCCATGCTCACAAGGCTGTTCAATGTAAGCGTTGTTTTCGCTTCGTCTGCCAAGGCCTTGGCGTAGAATCCCTTTTCATAGAGATTGTTAATCGGTGTACTCAAGGATTGAACAGCCTCCTCGGCGCAATGCCCGTTTGTGAAAACAACTCCTGTCGCCGTAACGAACGAAGACGAACAATTAGGGAGTCGGGTAGCTCCGCGCTGAATCCGTAAAATCCATTGTGGAGTCGGAGTAAAGTGATATAGCTTTTCGATTTCTGCCGTTGGAACCTGGTTCAGCGGCCACATTCCTTCCTGGGCCCGAAGTCCGGGAACGAAAAGAAGAGAAGCAACGGCAAGAATAACTGCAACATACTGGGTGCGGATCATCTGTAATCTCCTGATTGGACTTACAAAATTCTGCACTTACGCTAGCATAAAACGCGGGAACTATCAATCTTGGGGGGCTGTTCAAAAATATGGGAAAATAAGCCGCTCTCGTCGTCCGCGCGAAAGCGGGGACCCAACCGTTATGTGCCGAGCAGCCACACAACCTGGATCCCCGCTTTCGCGGGGACGACAGAGCTCCGAGGCCTTCAAACAGCCTCGGTTTTCCGCGATAATTCGGTTCCGAATTGCGAACCAACGCCCAAATAGTACAATTACAATATGCCAAAAGAGATCTCTTCTCTCGATGACCTCACAAGCAGCATTCTCGGGCAGGCCATCCGCGAACGGGCCTCCGACATACACATCGATCCCAACTCGCAGGACGTAAGCATCCGTTTCAGGATTGACGGCGCCCTGCAGAAGAAATATACGATACCGACATATAAGCTTGAACCGTTCTTGAACCGCATCAAGATACTCGCAAACCTCGATATTTCGACGCACGTCGCCCCGCAGGACGGCGGCTTCGAAACGGATATTGTGCTCCCCAAGACAGACAAGTTCCCCGAAGAAACCCGCCGCGCCGCCGGACGCATATCGCTCTTTACGACGATCAATGGCGAAGCCGCCGTGATACGGATTTTGAACCGCTCAGAAATGCTTATTCCGCTCGAAAAAACTGATATGAATCAGGATATGATCGCGAAGTGCCGCAGACTGTTCTCGAAAAATTACGGCATGGTGCCCGTCACCGGCCCTTCGGGATCCGGAAAAACCGCCCTTCTCTACACGGCGCTCAAAGAAATAACCAGTGAAGACAAGAATATCATTACCCTCGAAGACCCTGTCGAATATCGATTTGACGGAGTGCGGCAGATCCAAATTCAGCCCGACCAGGGGCTTACGTTCGCCGCCGGCATGAAATCGATACTGCGCCAGGATCCGGACGTCATTATGATCGGCGAGATACGCGATCCCGAAACCGCGGCGTACGCCATACGCGCCTCCCTTATCGGCAGGCTTGTTCTCTCGACCATCCACGCGAATACGAGCCTCGGCACGATAGCCCGCCTGATCGACATGAATATCGAACGCAGTCTGATCGCGTACGCGCTCACGGGCGTCATCGCCAAGCGGCTGGTCCGTAAAATATGCTCCTCCTGTGCCAAACCCTACGAACCGGACCCAAGCACGCTTAAATACTTCGGCATCGAAGGAGCTCAGTTCGAACATAAAAAAGGTACCGGATGCGAAGTATGCAGCCACACCGGGTATTTCGATCGCGTAGGCATATTTGAAGTTCTCGAGCTTGATACGCCGATCAGGTCGCTCATTTTGGATAAGGCACCCATGAGCGCTCTCGAAGAATATATCGAAAAAATGGGTATTACGACCCTCAAGCAAGATGCTCTGAATAAGATATTTGCCGGCCTCATCACGGTAGAAGATGCCGCCCGAACGGTTTGAGACAACCTATTCTCTGTCGCGAAGGAGCGTGTTCGAATCAAAAACGGAAGGGTATTAATCCTTCCGTTCGTGTACGAACAACAGAAACCTGTAATAATCTTTCTTGCTCAACACGCTGCGCACCTCGATGTCGGGAGACAAATAACGAAGAAACATCCGATGCCACGAACCGAGAAAGAGCAGCCCGATTCTCGGCTCCTTCAGCGTATGATTGATTCGATGGGCAATATAGCGGTCTCGCAACAGGAAAATTCTCTCTTCGAGCTCTCTCTGCTTGCGTCTTTCGCGCAAAGAAGCAGTTTTCTTTTTGAGAAAAATATCGGCTGGCGTTGGATCGAAAGAATACAAATCCCTGAAGCCGATCAGTTTTGGGTGCTCTGTCTTCTCGAGCCACGCACCGCGGTCCAAGAGTTTTAAGATAAGCCGACTATTTCGACTGCCTTTTTTGGCCGAAGCGCGATGCAGGCGCATGAGATATTCATCTGCCGCAGAAAAGACCTGGGTATCCTGGTAGATGGTCGTCGACTGCCATCGAATTCCGAGTCTTTCAACCGATTCCTCGAGGGTATCCCAAAACGCTTCGACCCTCTTCATCAAGAAAGTTTCCGGACTGCGGCAGGAATCAACAAAATTATGCAAAATAGGAGCGTGATATAAGATTCTCAAAAGACGCCTCCGTTCGGCTAAAGCTATACCTACCGTATTACAATTTTTTTTACTGCGCAAGCCATAGGGGGCATCCATCCCCTCGACTGAGTACCTTATCCGTTCTGCGCTTCCTGTTGTAACTGGATCGTTCCGCTCGCATTTACCGTAACCGAGAAGAAAATATTCGACGTGCCGCCGGTGGTAAATTCAAACTGGTTTTGGTTCTCCGATGCCGGGAAAATCACTTTTTGGGCAGTATAGGTGATATTCGGTGCGGGACAGAATCCGATAAACTGCGCGCCGCGCGTATCGGGAAAATCAAAACGAGAATTCATTGGCGCGCCCAGATCCCCTTGTTCGTTGAGCAATTGCCGCATATTCACCGGTATGCACTGGGGCGAATTCCCCGTTGAAATTTTAAGCAAAAAGGTGAGCGCGTAGGCAGAAGTCGCGGGTCCCGAACCATTCCCCGTTGCGGCATCCGCGGGCACGGAAACGTTTCCGAGCGTGGCCCCGGTGAGCGAAAAACTCGCCCCACCTTCCGTCCACGAAACCGGATACGGATAATTAAACGTCGAAGATACCTCCGCTTTTTTGCACGCACCATCCGCGCATCCCAGGGGACAATCGTAAGCCACTTTTCCGGGTACGAAATTACCGCTGCCGTAAGGATTCTCATAGCAATATGTTTTATTTACCCGGCTCGGGAAGTCCGCCGTACATTCATCGGCAAGGGTTTCCATGGTACCGCTGGCATCGGTAAACGCCACGCTCCGCTTTGAATAGAGATCCCCCGGAGCTATGGAAGAAGGGCCGTCGCAAATCGCTTTCCGCGGCGCCCGTGTATTGGCGGCGGAATCCGACGACGGTTGTGAGATCACCGTGAACGTACCGTAATTATTGCGCGCGAAGAAATAGACGAGCAGCCCGCCTCCGAGAAACGCACACGCGACTACGATGATGAGAATCTTCTTTGAAACCATTTATATCTTGATGCGGAAGAAGTGTTTTTTGCCGATCTTTACCGGATCCCCGTCTTTGAGCCCCAATTTCTCCGATTGCAAATTCGGGTCTTTGATGACCTTCCCGCCTATCTCAACCGCCCCCTGTTCGATCAAGCGCCTCGCCTCGCTATTGCTTTTGACCACTCCGGAACTATTTACCAAAGTAGCCACAGTGCCTGTAGTCAGCATTTCGGGAGATACCAAGAGGGGGGGGGCATCTTCCGGCGCTTCTTTTTTCGAAAACATTTTATCAAAATTCTCCTGCGCTTCGCGAGCCGCTTTCTCGCCGTGATACAACTTCACAATCTCAAATCCAAGCCGCGCTTTGAGATCCCGAGGACCAAGTTCCTTGGTTAATTCTTTTATTTCGACACCATTCAGGTTTGTGCACAACATGAAATATTTTTCCACGAGCGTGTCGGGCAAAGACATTACTTTTCCGAACATATCGCCTGGCTCGTCCTCGAGGCCGATATAGTTCCCGAGGCTTTTTGACATCTTCCTTACTCCATCAAGCCCCTCAAGAAGCGGCACGGTCAGCACGTCCTGTTCTGTCTGCTTGAATTGCGGCTGGACCTGCCTGCCCTTTAGAAGGTTGAAAATCTGGTCCGTGCCACCAATTTCTACGTCGGCTTTCACCTCGGCGGAATCATATGCCTGCAGAAGGGGATAAATAAACTCTTTAAGTTGTATCGATGCCCCTTCTTCCAGCCGCTTCTTAAAATCCTCTCTTGTCAATAAATTCTGGACCGAAAAAAGCGACATCACTTCATACATGAATTTCTCCAGCATCATCCCCTTGTACCATTCCGAGTTATATCTAATTTCTGCGGGGTTTTTTGAAGAGAAGGAGATTATGCGTGAAGCTTGTTCTTTGAATCTCTTCGTGTTTTTCTCGACCTCATTCGGCTTTAATGGTTTTCTTTCTATTGTTCTACCGGTCGGATCACCAATCCGCGCCGTAAAGTCGCCGATAATGAGCACGATCTGATGCCCCAGGTCCTGAAATTCCTTTAGTTTGCGCAAAACGACCGCATGCCCCAAGTGCAGGTCGGGAGAAGTCGGATCGATTCCCAGTTTCACCCTTAATGGCTTTCCGGAACGCAAAGCAGACTCCAGATGGGCGCGGTCGATTACCTCCTCGACATTGCGTTCCAAAAGATTTTTTATTTCGATTTCGTTATCCGACATTATTCCTATCGTACCATAAAATCGAGCTTGGTGAATAATGAATATTTCCCGCATGGATGCTTTTTCTGTCATCCCCGCGAAGGCGGGCCTGCCTGCCGGTAGGCAGGGATCCATGCTCCCGAAGTATCGGCACGGAAGCATGGATTCCTCGATCGGGTCGAGGACGGTACCTCGGCTAAGCTTGCCCCGTATCGCGATACGGGGCCGCAGGATGACAAAAATACCGTTATCCACCAAGTTCCGAAATCTCCGGCTTGACATCGGCTAAAATACATAGTAATATCGATAAGGAAACTTAACTTTCAAGGAGGGCGTGATGGAGCCGGTTGCATTCGATACGACCGAACAAGTGGCGTTTCTGGTTGATGTTTTTACGAATTGCGTTCGGGAAGATGTGCGGCACCGAGTCGTGCAGGCGATTGTGGATTATGAATCCGCAGGAATGATCGGCCGAATCGGCTGGATCAAAAACGGCAGGCCGTGCCTCGGTGCTCTCACCACCATGGCCGCGACGGAAAACAAAGATCTCCGCAACGAAGACTTCGATTTCGAGATGGTGGCGGGTGCGCTCGGCATCACGCCTCTCGAAGCGAGACAGGCCGAATCCATCTGGTATGGGTGGGGCTATTACGTACGGCAACCGAGAGCGATTCATCAGCGAACTCAAGAACTGGCTGACGCTCGCCGAAGGGTATGGAGCGAACGCAAAATCGGACCTGGCGATTTGCGAATAATTCGCACACGCCGACGCCGAAACGGCGGCGATGATTGATTGATAAACAAAAAAGCCCGCGAAATTTTCTCGCGGGTATTTTATTTTCTCTTTTTCTCTGACCGTCCCCGGGTCTTGCTTATGATTTTTTAATAATCTCGTCGATCACGCCGTATGCCTTCGCCTCTTCGGCCGAAAGCCAGAAATCGCGATCGGTATCTTTTTCGATCTTCGAGAGCGGCTGGCCGGTGTGCTTCGCGAGGAGCTGGTTCAAGCGCTCTTTGGTCTTCACGATCTGCTTTGCGGCAATCTCGATCTCGATCGCCTGGCCCTCGGCGCCGCCCATCACCTGGTGAAGCAATACCTGCGAGTTCGGCAAAACAAAGCGCTTGCCCTTATGCCCCGCAGCGAGGAGGAAGGCGCCCATTGAGGCGGCAATCCCCACGCACATCGTCGATACGTCCGATTTCACATATTGCATCGTATCGTAGATCGCCATGCCGGCCGTAACCGATCCGCCGGGGCTATTGATGTAAAGCTTGATGTCTTTCTTCTGATCCTCGTGATCGAGGAACAGGAGCTGCGCAATCACGATGTTGGCCATCGCGTCGTTGATCGGTCCGCCCAGAAAGATGATGCGCTCTTTCAATAAACGCGAATAGATATCGTACGCCCGCTCGCCGTGCTGGGACTTTTCAATAACCGTCGGTATCAAATATTGGTTTTGCTCATCCATGGTTTTATAGCTTTATTTTATATTCCTTATCTCAGTTTGTAAACCCGGTTTATAAACTGAGATAGAGAGGACAGGCACATGGGGCTAAATCGATTGTGCCTGTCCGGAAAACTATAGCTGCAATTCCTTCATGAAACGGTGGGCAATGTCATCGCCGTAATATTGTCTGACGGTCGCAACAACTTCGCCGAGCCAGCCACTCGCGATATCCCGGGCAAGCCTCTGGGCATTAGCGAGAAGATTGCCGTGCTCTTCTGTGGGAGGTTTTTGCGGATCGTTTGGAACATGATAGCAGCACACATACATGCGCTGGGCAAACTTTCCTTCCTCGCGGACTTCTGTTCGCTCAAGACTCCGCCAGCACGACTCGTTGTTAGAAACGAGCTCGTAATCGCGCGGCAGCCTGATAAGCATTGTCCCTTCCCCCGGGATGCGGGGAAAGTTGCGGCATATCGCCGTTGCCACGATGAGCGCGCTGCGACGCCACTTCCGTCCCGTAGGAGAATTTGCGTTTCCGTTTCGTTCCATGAACTTCCGTGCATTCAACATTTCGTTCGCCATCACTCACCTCTCGCGTTTATATGGTCCGCCGACCAATTTCCCGCCGAAGCGGGATTTGTCCTCGCAAAATCAAGGAGTCACTATGCTCACGCATTATAGCGCACAAAGATATTTCTGTCAACTTGACTGAGCTAACAACCCATCGTTCCTTATTCTCCTATTCGCGCGAATTAGAGAAGGTGAGGATTCTAGGCCTACGCTTTCCTACTAGAAATGGACTCGCCCACGGTAGACGCGGGGTTCACGCTTCCTCCGTCATTCTCCCGAAAGCGAAAATCCAGTTCTAAATATTTTCTATTTCTAGATCCCCGCCTTCGCGGGGATGACATTGTGAAACCTATAAAAACGGCACCAAAAGCAACGCAATAATATTGATGATCTTGATCACCGGATTTATCGCCGGGCCTGCGGTGTCTTTATAGGGATCGCCCACAGTATCTCCCGTAACCGCGGCTTTGTGCGCACCGGAACCCTTTCCGCCGAGATTCCCCTCTTCTATATATTTCTTAGCATTGTCCCACGCGGCACCGCCCGAGGTCATCGAAATCGCAACGAAAATTCCCGTAACGATCGAGCCCACAAGCAATCCACCGAGGGCCTGCGGCCCCAAAATGAATGCGACCGCAACCGGCATAACCACGGGCAGGAGTGCGGGCACGACCATCTCTTTGATCGCGGCTGAGGTTACGATGTCAACGCATTTCGCGTAATCGGGCTTCGCCTTCCTTTCCATGATGCCAGGAATTTCCTTGAACTGCCGGCGCACCTCTTTAACAACACTCTCCGCAGCCTTACTTACCGCGCGCATGGAGATCGAAGCGAAAAGATAAGGGATCATGCCGCCAAGGAGCAGCCCAATGATGACCTTCGGATCGATCAGATCGAATGCGATCGGCTTTCCCGTCTTTTCCTGAAGACTCTGTACATACGATGAAAAAAGCACGACCGCCGCAAGCCCCGCTGAACCGATGGCATAACCCTTGGTGACCGCTTTCGTGGTATTTCCCACCGCGTCCAAGGCATCCGTTATTTTCCGGACCGAATCGGGAAGCCCCGCCATCTCGGCGATGCCGCCCGCGTTATCCGTGATCGGGCCGAAGGCATCGATCGCAACCACGATTCCCGCCATACTAAGCATGCTCATTGCGGCCAGCGCGATGCCGTAGAGATGCGCAAAATAATACGCGGCAATGATACCGGCGACAATCACCACGACCGGAAGCGCGGTGGACTCCATTCCTACCGAAAGCCCCGTGATAATATTCGTGCCGTGGCCCGTTTCCGATGACTGCGCAATGGAACGCACGGGGCGGAATTTTTTCGACGTGTAGTATTCCGTGATCAAAACGATAAATGCCGTCACTAAAATCCCGACGAGCAAGGGATAGAAGAGTTGGAAGGGCTGAAATGCCTGTAAAAACGTCATCCCCGTTACTCCGCCGGGAATGCTCGTAAAGATCATCGAGGAAAAACTGTTCGCCAAAAAATAGAACGCGACAAGAGAAAGAGCGCCCGAAGCGATAAGCCCCTTATAGAGCGCGCCCATGATGGACTGTGATTTCCCGAGCCGCACGAAGAAAACGCCCAAAACCGATGTAATAATGGAGACGCCGCCGATCATGAGCGGTAAAAGAACAGCGTTTATGTCATTGGGAAACGTGAGGTGCCCCAGAATCATCGCGGCGATGGCCGTCACGGCATAGGTTTCAAAAAGATCTGCCGCCATGCCGGCGCAGTCGCCCACGTTATCGCCAACGTTATCGGCGATCACGGCCGGATTCCGCGGGTCATCTTCCGGTATCCCCACCTCCACCTTCCCGACCAGATCCGCACCGACATCAGCTCCCTTCGTAAAGATTCCTCCGCCCAATCGGGCAAATACCGAGATCAAACTTCCGCCGAACCCCAAACCTATGAGCGCCGTGATGTTCCGTGTGATTGCATAAAAACCGGAAACCGAAAGAAGCGCTAATCCTACCACGAGAAGACCCGTGACCGATCCGCCCTCGAAAGCGATTCCCAGAGCTTTCGCCAAACTGGATTTCGCCGCCTCCGCAGTTTTCACATTCGCGCGCACCGACATATTCATGCCGATATAACCCGCGAGAGCCGATGCCGAGGCACCTACCAAAAATGCGATCATGGTTGTCGTATTCAAGAACCAACCAATGAGTACCGCCACAACGACCGCGACCACCGCAACGGTTTTATATTGCCGGTTCAAATATGCTTTTGCGCCCACCTGGATCGCTTGCGCGATCTCCTGCATTTTTTTGTCGCCCGCCGGCGCCTTCGAAATTTTCCACACTAAACCGAACGCGCACACGATTGCGACGACACTGCTCATAATGGCAAAAGAAATCGGGTCCATCTTAATTTTTTATAAAATTAATTTTTAATTAAAATATTCGGCGCATTTCTATTGTCGTAAGTCGAAAAAGAATTTTTACACCGACAGATCTCCTTTCTCTTCTTCGTCCACCGGCTCTGCAGGAACCTGATCTCCCGAATCCATCGAACCGGCGACTCCGCCCTCCTGAGATTCCTCCGGTCGTTTTTCCGAACGCACGTCGATCTTCCAACCCGTGAGTTTCGCGGCGAGCCGCACATTCTGCCCCCCCTTCCCGATCGCAAGACTTAATTGATCTTCGGGCACATAGACCCTTGCCTCGCGCCGCGGCAAAATTTCAACGCCACGCACCTTGGCGGGCGACAAAGAATTGGAAATGAACTTTTCCGAATCCTCGGAATACTCAATGATGTCAATCTTTTCCTGGCCTAATTCATTGTTTACGGCCATCACCCTCGTCCCCCGCTGACCAACGAGTGCACCCACGGGGTCAACGCCCTCAGACTTCGAAATCACGCCGAGTTTGGTGCGGTTTCCCGGTTCACGCGCGATCGCTTTTATCTCGACAACGCCTTCCGCGAGCTCCGGCACTTCCATCTTGAAAAGTTCCATGACAAATTTCGGATGCGATCGAGAAAGAATGATCCCCGGTAAGCGCGCGTCTTCCTGCACGGCAAGCACCAAAAATCTGAGCCGTTCTCCCGCGCGATAATGTTCGCCGGGAATAGATTCGTTAGAAAACATGACTCCCACCGTACGCGAAAGATCCACATACACGTGTCCGCGCTCGAATCGTTGGACGACACCGCTTACGATCTGACCTTCTTTGTCGCGCCATTCCGAGAGGATCGAATCCCGCTCCGATTCGCGAAGTTTTTGGAGAACCACTTGTTTTGCCGTCTGCGCAGCGATACGCCCGAAGTCTTCATGTGTTTCGAGCGGGAACGAAAGCTCTTCGCCCAACTCCGCGCTCTTTTTTATCTTCTTCGCTTCTTCAAGCGTAATGTGGCGATCCGGATTGAAGCGCGGCAATTTTATTTCATCCGAATCCTGCGCGGCATATCTCGTATTTTTTTCTTCTTCCCTTTTTTCCTCTTCCGATCCCTCTTCGACAAAACGCACCGTGGTCTCGTCAACAACGGTTTTGACCTGCCAAAATTTCAATTCGCCCGTTTTCATGTCGAGCTTTCCCTTCACGATCTCTCCGCGCTCGCCATATTCTTTTTTATATGCCGCGGCAATCGAAGACTCGATTGCCTCAAGCACTTTTTCCGGTTCGAGCCCTTTTTCTTCGGCAACTTGCTTCAACGCCCGCGAGAGTTCCTTAAGATTTATCATGTTATTCGGTTTTTTTATAAAAACACCCGCTCTTTAAAAAGCGGATGTTGATGATTCTATTGTACTCTGTGCTCGTGCACGAAGTCAAGGGTCCGTCTTATATATTCTCATAGTGCCGAATTACGGAATCTCTTTCGATGCTCTCCGCATTATTCTCCCCCAAAACGACGGCCAATAGGTCAATCCGCCAACCCCTGCGCTCGTCTATGAGTTTACGATTCTTGCCGGCGAATGACCGACACCCTCTTTCTATCTTATTCAATTTTGCGGAACTCATATTGTCCTCGGGAGATAAATCATTCTCGCCGCCACCGCCCTTAAGTGTTTTGACCTCGAAAAACACTAGCGTCCCGTCTCCCGATCTTCCGATAATGTCTATCTCGTCGTGTCCCTCCCTGTGATTTCTCTTTAAAATCCTGTATCCATGATCCACAAGATATCCACATGCCAGATCCTCGCCGGTTTTACCTGTTTTTGATGTATTCATATGTTTTGTTGTTCGTGGAACATCTTTATTATTAATGTTAATGTAAGGCGACAAACAATCAATCATTATATTGCGTATTGTTTATCGACAAACATGGACAAAGAAGATATTTTATATTTTATTGCCGCCAGATCTTCATTTACATTCTATGGAGATAAAAATGCCAAAATACCGGCATTTGTCATAAAAACCTCTCTTAATAAGCTGGTTCTATTAAATGAGATTAAGT
>JBGPES010000008.1:0-12966 GCA_041482935.1 Minisyncoccia bacterium
GACTGGAGACGAAGTGAAGAAGGGCGATCAGCTTTCGGAGGGAAACTTCGACCTCCGCGAAATTTTAGAACTCAAAGGCAGTCACGCAGTCGAGCGATACGTCATAAACGAAGTGCAGAGAATATATCTTTCCGAAGGCGCCTCGATTAACAACAAGCATATCGAGATTATTATCCGCCAGATGTTCTCAAGGGTGAAGATCAAAGATTCGGGAGATGCTCCGGATTTCGTCATGGGCGAGGTTGTCGAGAAAGACAAGGTCAACGAAGTGAATCGCGAACTCAAAAAACAAGGACTGAAGACGGTGAAAATCGAAGAGATGCTTTTGGGAATCACTCGCGTGGCAATCACCGCGGAAAGCTTCCTCTCGGCGGCATCGTTCCAGGACACCTCGCGCGTGCTGGTCAAGGCCGCGATTGAGTCCAAGATAGACAGCTTGCGCGGCCTCAAGGAAAACGTGATCATCGGCCGCCTCATCCCGATGGGAGCTATCGGTGCCAAAGAAAAAGGAGCGTCGAAAACGGCAGACATGGTAGTCGGAGAAGAAAAACTGACCCCCGCACCATAACAAGCATATAGTTCGGCAGACTTTCGCACTTGTTTGGCGCGGGGGCTTGCATCCGAAGCTTGGTTTGGGTAAACTGTAAACTATTATGGAAAAAGAAACAGCACAAGAGCCTCGGGCGAAGAAGGAGTACGAACTCGCGGTTTTACTCACGGCCGAAGAATCGGCCAAAGACGTTCTGAAGCTGCTTCATCAGCATAGTATCGAGGTCCGCCAAGAAGGGCCGCTCAAGAAGATCGCGCTTGCGTATCCGATCCGCCATGCGACGCAGGCGCACTTCGGCTATTTTTACGTGTCGTCTGCGCCCGCGGACATAAAGTTTCTTGAACAAAACTTCAGAAATCAGACTGCGATACTCCGCTCGCTTATCGTGGCGCTCCCCACGCAAAAATCGGTGATGACCGAGGAACAGAGAATGAGAAAAACTTCTCCGCGGCGGCCATTTGTTTCCCAAGAGGCAAGACCCGCTGCCCCAAGAGCTCTGAGCAACGAAGCAATCGAGAAGAAGATCGAGGATCTCCAGTAGAAATCCCTCATCTTATTTTTAGATATTTTTTAACTTCGGCATGATATACTAAGGTCATATTCTAACGGGATGAATCTCAACAAAGTATTTATTTTAGGAAGAGTAACCGCCGATCCGCAGCTCCGGACCACCACGGGCGGGCAGTCGGTTTCGAGTTTCTCGATCGCCACGAATCGCGTCTGGACCGATAAAGCGGGTGCGAAACATGAAGACACGGAATTCCACAATGTGGTCGTCTGGGGCAGGCAGGCGGAGATCGCAACCCAGTTCCTTACCAAAGGAGCCATGGTGCTCGTTGAAGGTAGGCTCCAAACGCGTTCCTGGACCGACAAACAGGGTGGCGCGAGGAAGAGCACGGAAATCATCTGTGAGAGGCTCCAGCTCGGCCCGCGGGCCCAAGGAACTGGTCCGCGCACGGATAGCGGTTCCGTTCGCGCCACAGCAGGCAATCCGGCGCCGAAACAGGCCGCTACGGAAGAAATTCCCACGATCAATATTGACGAAGGCGAAGAAGTAAAACCGGAAGATCTACCATTTTAGCTAGGAAGCCAAGAAGCTTCGAAGCTAAGAAATTAAAAAAATATGGCAAAAAAAATCAAAACAGTTGTAAAAATTCAGATTCAGGCGGGGAAAGCGAATCCCGCGCCGCCAATCGGCACGGCTCTTGGTCCGCAGGGCATCAACATCCAGGACTTCTGCAAGAAGTTCAATGATGCGACGAAAGACATGACGGGCGACGTCGTGCCCGCCGAAATCACGATTTTTGAAGATCGTAGTTTTACGTTTAAGCTTAAAACCCCGCCGGCATCCGCGCTTTTGAAGAAGGCAGCCGGTATTGAAAAAGGCTCGGGTGATCCGCTGAAGAACAAAGTCGGCAAAGTCTCGAAAGCCGACGTTCGCAAAATCGCCGAGCGGAAAATGCCCGATTTGAATACGGACAATATCGAAGCTGCAACGAAGATCATCGAAGGCACGGCAAAGAATATGGGTATCGAGGTCAAGGACTGAGGTTTAAAAGTTTAAAAAACGAGTCATTGTTGTCATCCCCGCGGAAGCCGGCATCCACGTTTTTAATTAGTCATCCTGAGCCCGCGAAGGATCCCCATGGAGATTCTTCGCTTTCGCTCAGAATGACAATAAGCGACTCGCGACGAATGATATAGAGATTAAAGTGAAGGCGAGGATTCACACTTTTCTATTAACTTTGCAGTAAAAAAAGAAGGGGCCGACTATCAATAGCCAGCCCCTTTTGGTTTCAAGTAACCTCTTCAATCGTTATTTCCACGCTCTGCCCCGCCCTTGGAACGTCCAAAATAACTTTCTGGCCATGTCGCAATACCTCCGTCGCATTTCCCGTACCGACGACGGTAATAGTGCTCTTCTCTCGGGCGATATTAGCCGCATGACATGTCGATCCACCGTGATCGGTAATGATAGCCACAACTTTGTCGAGAAGCATTATGATGTCGGGTTTTGCAAAAGGGGCCACAAGAATTGCGTCGTTTGGCATATCCTGCTCGCCGTGTCCGTTCAGCATATACACGGTCCCTTGCACGCGCCCCGGGACTATGCCGCTGCCACTTAACTTTATGATACCCGCTTTTCGATTCGATTCCCGTGTTTTGGCTTGCCGTTTGCGCCAGTCGGCATCTTCCCAGTTTCTCAAACCGGCTTCAATAGCCTCCTCGCAGTCGATTTCTCGAAGATGGAGAGTTGCGAATGCCTGGACGATAGCTTGTCCATAAGCGAGTACCTCGTCCTTTTTTGTTCCGTGGGGGCGCGCCCCGGGATTCAACTTGGGATCGTGAGTGATATATTTCACGATATCTCCCAATTCGGTAAGCGAGATGAGGGCTCGAAATTCAACATCTTTCCTGTCCTCGCCTTGTATACAATGCCTGACACGAGCCATAATGTTCCTAATATCCACGGGTATCCTCGTTTATAGGTTCTATTTCGGATAGTACGACATACTTTGAAGGCGCGCAAATTCTCGCATGTGGATAGCATGTCAAGACAGGTACTGCCTTAAAAATGAAATTAGATTACAATGAGGGAAAGCATGGCCGGAGAAAAAGGCAAATTCATCGTTATCGAGGGTACCGACGGTTCGGGGAAGACCGAGCAGTTTCATAAGCTGCTTTTGCGCTTGCCACCAGAAACTCGCGTTGCGACTGCCGACTTTCCGCGCTACGGGCAACCCGCAGCGCACTTTGTAGAAAATTATTTGAACAAACAGTACGGGGAAAACGTGCATGATATCGGTCCGGAGGCCGCCTCGATCTTCTACGCCCTTGACCGGTTCGATGCCGGGCATGATTTGAAGACTAAGCTTGCCAAAGGCGAGATGATCGTCGCAAACCGCTACGTGGGTTCCAATATGGGCCATCAGGGTGCGAAGATTGATGATCGAAAAAAGCGCGCGGAGTTTTTCAAATGGCTTTATTGGCTCGAATACGAGATTTTCAAGATTCCCAAGCCGGACTTAAATATTATTCTTCATATGCCGGCAACGATGGCCCAGGCGCTTGTCGACAAAAAAGGGGAGCGTCAATACCTCGGCGGCAAAGGGCGCGACCTGCACGAGGGCGATATTTCCCATCTCGAAAAGGCGGAGAAGGTGTATCTCGAAATGGCCAGCCTCTTCCCGCAGGATTTTACCGTCGTTGAGTGCTGCGAAAACGGCAAATTGCTTTCGATCGATGAAGTGCACGAAAAGATTTGGGTCGTAGCACGAAAAACAATAGGAGTATAGGCAAAGTACTTACCTCGTCGGCCTATATAGGTTGACGGGAGCCGTGTATTGTTATAAGCTTGGCCACAGCAGATTTCGAAGGAGTGAGACATGCAGAAGCTGATATGTTTTCTCGGTTCTTTTGCACTCGCGATCGGCATTTTCTACTTTTCCAGACACATTCATCATTCGGAGCCCACGACTCTTTTCCTGCCCGAACAATTTACTTGCGAGGGGGGGCTTCCATCCATCGAAAGACGAGATGACCATACGTGCTTTCAGCCTGGTAAAGCAAAAAATTACCGGCTTGAATGACGGGAATGTCCTTCTGTGCGGCGATATCGTAGCGACAGACGGCCTCATCCATATTTATTTTGGTACTGCAACCGAGTGGAACGGAGACGGAACTTATCGGATACATATGGATGACGGATGGGGGAAGATCGCGTACGGAGAGGATGGGACACGATTCGCGATTGCGCACGAGTTTGGACATATCTTTCTCGGCCACTTCGAACTTACCCAGGCTGAGCGCGATTCACGAAAGGATGAAATCGAAGAGCAGGCGGATGCATATGCGCTTGCCCTCGTCGGAGAAGAGAGCATGAGAAAGACATATGATAATTCGACAAATGGTTCTACCGACAAAGAATCTTTGCGAATTGCCAGAAGGCGCGTCAAAAACGCTGCGAAGTGGACGCCTTACGTCATAGCCAAAACCGGCATAAGGGCAAAAACCGACTGATCGTCGGTTTTTTTATTTCGCCCTCATTACCAAATCGAACACTTTTTGCGCGATCTTCGGCGAACTCAAGGCCTTTCGATATTTTTCGAGCGTGCAGATGCGGAGCGCCAAGTAGGTTTGCGCGATCTCTTCCATGTTCTTGAAATGAGCGGGATACTGCTCTTTGAGCGATCCGAGCTTCCCGCTTTCGTGGTAGATCTTTATATCCTTTGCCTCAAAGCGATGCGCGTTGAAAATTGGCACGAGAAGCACGGAATTTTGAGGAGTGCCGGCGATCCGCGCGATCTCGTTCTCCAATGCTTCGAGCCCCGCCTGGTTTTTTTGCTGGAGGGAAGAGGACTGCATCATCCGCGTCATCTCGCCCCCGCTTATACCGAACGTTTTCACGTATTTCCCGGGAACGGATCCCGTGTGCGAAAAGTTTTCCGGGCGGATCACGATCGCTTCCCGGAAAAGTTCGCGATGCCTCAAAAGCCCATAGAGCTCGTTCACTGTTTTATCTTTGGAGAATCGCATAATGCCCAAAAGCTCGGAATCGGTGAGGCCGGGAAGATCCTTCGCCGATATCTCACGGGCCAGGATCAAGTGATGGACCACTTTTTGGAGCATGCGCTGCGCGATCGCCGAAACTTTTCGCAGATATACGTTCTTGTACATCTTCATGTAAAAATTCTGCGCCTCAATCGCGTTGTCGATCACTTTTTCGTCGATGGCGAGCTCGCCGTTCACGAAATAAATATGCCTTCGCAAATAATCCACGCCCGCCGGACGGGAAAGAATCGTCACGAGCCCGTCCCGTTCGAGATAGTCGAGTTTTTCCATGCCGAGGTTCTTGTCATGGACGGCAAGGTAGAGGGGATTTTCGTGCGTCGCGAGCTTGAGGAGGAGGGAATAATCGATGCCGCACGCTTCAATCTCCTTCCTTAATTTTTTAATGATCTCGAGGCTCGATTCGTCGTTGTCTTTCTCGCAGAGGTCTTCCGTGACGTGCGAGAAGGCCGGATGCCCGATATCGTGGAACAAGGCGTAGCCCGCGAGCGCGTCCGCCTCACGCTTGCTCACGAGCCCAAACCCGACCCATCGGTCGGCGAGCATCCGTGTCGCGTGGTAGGCTCCAAGCGAGTGCGCTTTCCGCGTGTGTGTAGCGGAGGGAAAGGTAAGGTAGGACATGCCCAATTGGCGTTTATCGCCCAGTGCCTGAAATTCTTTCGTCTCAACCATCGGCAAAACGGGCCGCACGTCGATGATGCCGCAGACCGGATCGGCGATGACCTTGGGCGCCATTATCTTTTTTCTGCCCATGTGATTGATTTTACTTTAAAACGTACTTCGAAAATACGCAACAAGGTTGCAATGAGCGCCTCAATCCGCTAGTCTTTATTTAGATTATTTTGCGGAGAACAATACGATGGCGAAGGGGAAAAGCGTTGGGGCAATCATTACGGATCCGGAAGGACGATATCTCGTGCAATACCGGCTTCAGCATCCGGTAGGACTCGCAATGCCAGCAGGCCACGTGGATGAAGGCGAGTCTCCGGAAAAAGCTTTGCGTCGCGAACTTTTTGAAGAGACCGGGCTTGTCGCGGTGTATGAGAAGCTTTTGTTTCACAAATTTATTCCGGGAGATTGCGCGAAGTGCCATGGCGGCCACGAGTGTTGGGCATATTATGTAATCGTGACCGGTGAACCCCGTCTCATGGAGCCCGAGAAGCACAAGTTCGTGAAGTTCATGGCGCTCTCCGAGATCCGCGAGTATGCGAAGCATCATGCGTCGGATCCGGAAAATTATCCCTGCGATCCGAATTGGTTCCAATACATTCTCCCGGCATTGGATCTGCTTTAGCGGGTTTACGAGCTTGGCAACTCACCACCTACAGAGGTCCTCGGTTTTCTCCGGGGGCTTTTTATTTTGCAAAAAACCCTTGCCCGTGGGAATATAAACCTTATATGGAATATAAACCCACCATCGGCCTCGAAATCCACGCAGAATTGAAGACGCGGACAAAGATGTTCTGCGATTCCTTAAACGAGTCCGAAGAGCGCCATCCCAACACGAACGTGTGTCCGGTGTGTCTCGGGCATCCGGGGACTCTGCCTATGATCAATAAGAAGGCCGTCGAGGCGGTCATTAAGACCGGGCTCGCGCTCCACGGAAAAATCAATCCGCATACGAAATTCGACCGGAAAAATTATTTTTATCCGGACTTGCCGAAGGGATATCAAATTTCCCAATACGACAAGCCGCTCGTTCACGGCGGGGAACTGAACGGCATCCGTATCCGGCGTATTCACCTTGAGGAAGATGCGGCGATACTTGTACATACTGCGCAGTCGGTTCCTTCACAAGGGGGCCCTTCGCACGGCTCAGGGCAACCAGCTTCGCTGGTTGATTTCAACCGTGCCGGGGTTCCGCTCATGGAACTGGTGACGGAGCCGGATGTGAAAAGCGCCGAAGCGGCGATTGCGTTCGCGAGGGAACTGCAATTGATACTTCGGTATCTCGACGTTTCCGATGCCGATATGGAGCGTGGACAAATGCGGATCGAGGCGAATATCAGCATATCCGCTGACGACACAATGGGGACGAAGGTGGAAGTGAAAAACATCAATTCATTCAAAGTCGTGAGTTCGGCGATCGCCTATGAATTGAAGCGCCAGGGAGAGGTGCTCGCCAAGGGAGAGAAAGTGGCGCACGAAACCCGCGGGTGGGACGAGGCGAAGCAGAAAACAGTGAGCCAGCGTTCAAAGGAGGAAGCGCACGATTACCGCTACTTCCCGGAGCCGGATCTGCCGCCATTTGAAACAAGTATTTTCGATCCGGAGAAATTAAAAATAGAACTTCCGGAATTGCCCACGGGAAAGCGTGCCCGCTTTGCGCGAGAATATGGGCTTGAGGCTGGTGCCGTGGAAATGCTGGTTGGCGAACCGAAGCTTGCAGAATACTTCGAAGAGGCGGTATCAGAATTAAAAACACGATTACCAATTGCCGATTACCAATTGCTTTATAACTACCTCACGAGCGACATGCGCGGACTTATGAACGAATCGGAGATTTCGTGGGATGAATTGAAAATCGAGCCGGAACACCTTGCTCATCTGGTTGTCTTGGTGCAGGAAAAAAAGATCGCGAGTCGGCAGGCCAAGGATACGCTCCGGAAGATGTCCGAAACCGGACTTGACCCCGAGGAGATCCTCGGCACGGAAATGATGATCTCAGATGATTCTGCGCTTGAAGCGGCGGTAAAAAAAGTTATCGGAGCGAGCCCGGCGGCGGTCGCCGATTACAAAAAAGGCAAAGCCGCCAGTTTGCAATTCCTGGTTGGCAAAGCGATGGCCGAACTCAAAGGGCGAGGGGAGCCGCAGAAACTGCGGACATTAATTGAGCAGGCTCTTAAATAAAAGCCCCGACAATGTGTGTCGGGGTTTGTGATTTGGGGCGGTTTATTTATTGCCCGCTCTTTCCCGTGTGTTTCTTGATACGGACTTTTTTGCTCGGTTGCTTCCTCCTTCTTTCCTCGATCTTACGGATAAGCTCTTTGCGTTTTTTCGTCGATTCTTCTTTTTCAGGCGCTTCGGCCGGTGCTTTGGGTTCAGGATCTTTCTTCTCGGGCGGCGGAAGAGGTTTCTGTTTTTCTTCGGATCGCATTTATGTATACTCCTCGCGAAGATCTAAGCTATTTATAACAGATCTGCTTTTTGAATCAAGCCCGAAGAATGTGTTTGCGCAAGGATCGCCGAGTTCTATGGTAGTCCTTGGCCTGTTAGGCGTGTCGGCCAAAAGGCCGGAAGTTATAAATTGAATTTGACGCCAAGTAGAGGAAAAATCGTATCCCAGGCCCTGGAGATGTTTGCAGATTACGGCTCGAAGTTTTGCGCGGGTTTCGGGAGGGGTCGTTGTGGCTTCCTCGATTTCTTCGTCGGTTGTCACGCGTTCAAAATCGCCCGCGAGCTCATAGTAAAGGCTTTCTTCCGGGTCGATATTGTGGAAATCGTAGTTCAGTTGATGAAGTTCTTCGTCGTCCAATGGCGTAACGCGGGAGTTCTTCGCTCCGTGTTCTTCGATGATCCACTTAAGCGTGGGCCAGCCGAGAACGCCTACGAGGTTCCGCCAATCCCGTTCCAGCTCGCGAAGCACCCGGTGCCATTCGGTTAAGAGTTCATAGTGCTGGGCTTGGGCATTTCGGCGAACATATTTTTCGCAGAGGTAATAATATCGCCACAGCACTTCGAGAACGGTTTGCTGGGTGCCATTTGCAAGACGAAGTTTCGTTTCTCCGCGCGAATCAGCGCCTAATTTTTTGAGCAGTTTGTTGAAGGGGAACTGCTTCTCGTACCATGATGGATCTGCCCGGAGCGTTTCATCAAGCTCATCATGTTCCATGAGTTCGAGGATGAGAGAGGAGATGCCGACGGTAAGCCAGATGCTTTTTTCCATCATGTTGGCATCGCCGCAGATCACGTGCAGGCGTTCGTATCCCTCATTATCTTCCAGGTCTTTGCTTTCCCTCGCACAAAGGATCGCACGTTCGTCATAGCCTGTCGTTCCAAGGCCCAGCATTTTGCTCATCGCGAAAAATCTTGGCGAAACCGCGAAAAGAAATTCCTCGTCCGTTCCGACAGTCGCATGGGGCTGGCACACGATTCCGCCGGACCCGGAAAAGAGATATCTTGTCATGAGAAACAACGACCAGAATTGGGAATAGAGAGATTTTTGATTGTGTAGCCTGTGAAACAGGCCGAGATTGATTCGGTAGTTTTCATGGAACGCACGTGAGATCGGAACATGAGGAGGATGAGGAGGCGGAGAAAACGCTTCTCCTTCTGCGGGAATGATGCTTTGTATCAAAGCAGGCATAATACCCGTGTTTTTCTTATAGATCTTAAGGTCAAAACGCCTTTTTTCCTCCATGAATGTTCTCTCTCCCCCGGGAAGCGAGCGCCACATTTGCAGAGCTTTATATGCTATTCGTTCCATCGCTTTGTCATGAATAACCATTTCGCGGGGACTCGTGCATTCGGGAGAGCATATTTCGAAATTCAGCATGTCTTGATATGCCATCCCGCCGTTCGGAAGCACCCAGCGTTCCCCTGTGCCTGTTTTGTGGTTCGGAGTCCTCAATGCGAGTTTCTCGGTCAGGGCGAAGAATGTATCTAAATGAGGAGACCTTGCTCTGTCGCTCGGGAGCGCTTCGATCGGTTCACCCGATACATCATCGTGAAACAGCGTGTCGAATTCATGTTCGATTCCCATTATCCGGTGCATATCGCTCCTTTTTGAGACATCAAAATTCTACTCTTATTGTAGGCGTATTTCCGGAAAAAATAAATGAGGCATCTATGAAGACGCCTCAATACGTGACAGTAATTCCTCCAGGCTGGCGCTCGTTTCGAGAAGCGGGCCAATGTGTTCTTTGGTCCCGAACCACGGTTCATACGACACCACCTTTTTTTCGGTCCCGCCGTTTTTGTGAACGAGATAGTGCAGCTCGTACCAAGAGAGCTGTACGATTTCCTCCGGGAATTTTCGTACGATTTCGCCCCCGAAATATGCGCGGGAATCCTGCGGCGGATTCATGGTTGCGCGGAGTATCTCTTCGCGCGTTACGATACTCTGAGAAGACCCGATTCCCATGATCTCGCCATCGGGGAAGCCCTCTCTTTCAAGCGCAAGATAAATGCCCTCTTCGGGATTCATGTTGTGATATTCAAGGGATTCAAGATGCAGTTCGTCCCGGCTCATGGTGGTTCCTTCGCGGGCCATATCCAGATATTCTTTTTTTATCGCGAAATCAAGGTAGAACTTCAATCGTTCCGGATCTGCGTCAAAAAGTTGGAGGACGAAGCCGAGTTTTTGAACGGCTTCCCTGAATGTTTCGTTTCCCGTTTCAAGGACGTATTCCTGCATGGAGGCGAGGAATTGTTGCTGAATTTCGAGTGCGGAGATATTCTTTTTTTCTCCCGAAAGTTCAATAACGCGTTTTTTTCCGGTCAGATCGCGAGAAATTTCGTGATATGCCTTAACCGGGTCCTTGAGGGAAAATTGAGGAAGAGGAAAGCCTTCCGCAAGCATCTTAAGGACGAGTGCCGTTGCGCCGTACGTGACGTAGATTGACCACGGCGCGATAAGCGCATCGCCGCAGATTACATGAAGACGGCGGTATTTCTCCCAATCCGCATAAGGGTTATCCCGCGTGTTAATGAGGGCGCGACTCTCGGTCGTTTCCATCCCCTTCAATCTGCTGATGAAGTCGGCGCGCTGGAAGATCTGATAATCGCAGGGATTTGCGTTTTCGGATTCGGAGCCAATTTTGCCGCTTCCCCCGTAGATTTTGCTTACAAGGAAAGCAAGCCAGGTATTCGTCCGCTCCGAACAGGAATTTTTCGCAACGAATTCATCGAATAAATCCGGCGGCACAAGGTAGTTTTCATGGGTCGCCCAGCTGGTATATTGTCCGCCGAAGACAGGTTTACGTTTGTTTTTAAAGCCCGAAGAATTATTTTTGCAGATAAGGATCGGATCGTTCTGAAGTCCGAGTTTTTCGGTGGCGCTCCGCCGCATGGCCTCGATCATGTATTCGCCCGCCTTCTGCTGGAGGAGGAGATCTCTGGGGTTCGTGCATTCCGCGGTTGAAATTTCGGGGTGCAGCATGTCCACGTATATACGCATGCGGTTCGGGAGTCGATATCCGGTGAACCCCCTGTAGCGACGTTTTTCGATCGCCAGTTCGTGGAGTTTGGTCGCGAGCTCCATATTGTCCCTGCCCTTTATTTTTTCAAGATCGATTTGATATGCGTCGGTGAACCCCCCAAACTGTTGCGAGGCTTCTATTATCGCGTATGGTATATCGAATTGGAGAAGTTGTTCTTCATAGTACGAACTGTTGGTGTGGTACTCGTTTTCGATTCCAAAGAGCATTTTCCAATCCCTTCCCTTCCACATTCGTCGACCTCCTCGTGAGGATATCGAATTGCTTCTACTACTATACAGGAAAATTTAAAAAATAAAAAAGAGGGTTCTTTTGAACCCTCTCTGCGCATTGTCTACTGAAACCCCAATCGTTTCGTTTTTCCTTTTTGCAGATGGTTTATCGTGCAATCTCCTTCGATGCCTTCAGTCAGGAGCCAGTCCTGTAGGGCTTTTTCTGCAACGGGGAGGTGTTTGCTCTCGGCAACCTCTTCTTCAAAAGCTTGGAGCAAATCCTCAAGCTTTAGACCTTTCTCGTTTTTGTCTTTGGTTTCGATCCAGCGGTTATAGGCGATGCTTTTTGCCCTGTCCACGAGATCGTCCAAAAGCGCCCCCGATATCAAAAGATCTTTAAAGCCGAGCACTTCTTTCTCGCCGCCGTATTGCACTTCGATTAGTTTGTTGGCATCCGAATCAGGGTCGAAGAAGCGCGAAACGCATTCAGGAATCAAATATTCTTCGATGGCTTCCTTCGGCGTTTGACCCTCGCGCGTAAAGCAGCTCGAGTGGAGCGGCAGTTCGGGCACGAGGTAGATCGACAGGATCTTCCTGGTGCCTTCTTCGTTCGGCCGGGGGATATGGATTTTTATCTTAAATCGTCCGGCGCGGATGACCGCGGGATCGATAAGATCGACGCGATTATCGGCCGCAAGAAGGATGATTTTCCGGTTTTCGGCGCGGAAGGCGCCGACAAGCGAATTGAATTGCGCCACGTGCGTGCTGATCCACGGAGCATTATCGTGCATGCCGCGGGGCGGGAAGGTGGAGCCGAATTCATCCCAGAGAATGACGGTAAGGTCGAATTCGGCGGTTTTCTTGAGCAACAATTCGCGCATCATCCGTTCGGTTTCACCGACCCATTTTGATAAAAGTTCGGGTCCGCGAATAAGCATGAAGCCGACCTTATAATCCGGGCCGAATCGTTCCTCGCAGCGCTTCACAAGCTCCGAGGCGATTGCTTCGCCGAGAAGCGTTTTTCCGCAACCCGGAGGGCCAAAGAGGATTGCGCAGAGAAAGAACGCATCTTTCGTCGCAATTTCCAAAAGAAATTCTTTTGCTCCTTCGGGATCAAGAAACGGATTGATGATCTGTTCATGGACTTCTTGTATTTCTTCGTCAAGGCCGCCGCTCATAGAAAAGACTTTCTTGGGTTTACCGGCAGCCGCAAAATTATCCAGTTCTCTGAGGTCAATCTTCCTTGTTGCGATGCCTGCGTTTACAAGGAGGCTGTCGCCCTTCTTGAGTTCCGGAGCGTTCAATTCTTTGCCGACCGCGACAAACTGCAGATCGCCGCGGCTGTTTCGTACGGCGATGGCATCTCCGTGGAGCGAATCAAAGGCAAGGATTTCTCCGTCTGCGGCAAATTGCGCGGGTTGTTCTCCATGCACTACTGCCGCACCTCCTGCGATCCAGAGAATCTGGCCGGTTTTTA
>JBGPES010000009.1:0-12753 GCA_041482935.1 Minisyncoccia bacterium
AGTACGTGCCCGCGGGAATCCCCGCAAGCGAGAATATGGTTCCCCAAGCGGAATATTTCGCCGTATTTAATTGAGCTTGGTGATTTTGTCATGGGATATTTGTTTAAAACGATTAATAATGAGCTGGCAAAATATGGGCTCGATTTCGGCGAGATAGGCGGTCCGCTTCAACTGCTCGCACGCCGACATGATACTTCCCGATCCCGCCGTCAGATCCAACACAATGTCTCCAGGTCGGGTGCAGCGGCGCAGCGCTTTCTCGTGGAGCGTAGGATTTTTAGAGGTTGGGTGCTGATACTCGCTGCTCGGCAAACGCTTCACGAGCCACAGAGAAAGCATGTCCAAGATTTCTTCCGGCAAGCGGTTGCCCGTCGTTAATTCCTTGTTCAGAAACTCATTCAGATTTTTCACACGGTCTGAAAGATAGGGAGATCCCCGGGTTCCATAAACACAAAATTCCGTGACCTTGTTAAACGCGACTGTGGGCACCGGCGACGCATTATCTTTTACCCAGATACAGAGCCGCTTCGCGTCGAGACCCAGTTCTTTGTAAAGCATTTGGAAAAGCCAAACGTATCGTTCGTCGCACCAGAAGAACGCGTGGCAGTCTGGCTTCGCGGCCATGAGCGCGTTCTGTATGATTGTCTTCACAAAAATGCGGAATTCGTCGTCCGTTTTGCGATCATTCGTTGTGCCGCCGTAGTTCGCTTTGCCGCCAACGCCCCGGTCGTAGCTCAGATTGATGTTGTAAGGGGTGTCGATATTGATCATGCTTGCGCGGTCATTGCCCACAAGCTTCATGACCGACGGAAGATTGAGAGCGTTGCCGCAGAGAAGCTTATGCCGACCGAGCGCGAAGAGGTCGCCGGGCTTGATATCCGTCTTTTTTATTTTCTTGACCTCGGCTTCAGCGTCGAAGTAATCCGGCTCGACTTCGAGAGCATCATCCCAAAGGCGAGCGAGATCTTCTTGGTTGAACCCAATGTCCAGCACGAGATCCACTGGGAACAAGCGGAGAATGTCATTATCAAACGACCCGTGAACCGCGTTGCTGGTAAGCAGGTAGCGATCCGCTTCTTTTTGCGTGAGCAGCCGCGATGGAATTCTGACGTCGATGATTTCTTCTCCGCGACCGAGCAGTTGGAGTACTTTTATTCTTTGATGCCCGGCAAGGATTTGATTGTCAGAGTTGATCGCAGGGATCTCGGCAAGACCGTAGATTTTAAGGGACTTCGTGAGCGCCTCGCGCTGCGCGTCGTCGAGGACCCGAGGATTTTTGGGATGCGGCAAAAGATCGTTCACTCGCCGCCGTTCCGTGCGCCAGGATAAACCGACTTTTTCTTTTGAGTTCTTAGACATGCTTGTTTTGTTTTTTTATCGCTGGATTTTGATCGACCAGGATATTTAATAACCCGCAACTTTATTGAAGCGGAAAATCTGGCTGGCTATTAGCGGCTAAGGCTCTCAAAAAAGATATAAAAATAAGGGTCGAAAAGACCCTCATCCACAAGCAAAACGTAGCCGGGGGAAGAGACTATTACAATTCCGGGTTATATAGCTTCATGCCGACTCCTTCTTCGATGCGGATAATGTCCTTGCCGTTATACATGGCTTGGGGCAAACCGAGCGACTTCGGTCGTTTCCTGAACTGATCCTTAACAAAATTTCTTAGCTTCTGGCGAAATGCGTCCTCACTCGTCGAAAGTTTTGCGATCACTTTTCGTTTCACGAGCGCCAAGCGCAGCGGCTTGTATTCCGCGAGGAAATAATGGCCCTCGTCCTCAGCGCCTCGCATCGCTACCTCATAAATGGACTCGAAGATTTTCCAATAGTTCGAATTGCGCATCTTGGGCACCATCTCGCGGTTTGCGCGGAACCAAAATGTGCCTTCTTCGTCTTGCGAGAAAAGGCGATCTTTCTCGTACGCATTTTTTATGAACTTCAAAAGATCGCTATTGAACTTTTCTGGGTCGACCGTTATGTTGATGGGCGCCATCTTGCCTGCTTCGTCGATGGTTTCTATCGTTGGGTGGGCAGCATTAAGTTTCTGTCTGAATGCCACTTTTTTGATTGACTTCACGTGTTGTTGAATCTGCTTTACCGCCTCAAGATAGTCGTCTGGATTCAGGCCGGGTTCTATCTCGTGAGATACGACAACAAAACGCTCAGAAGACAAGCTGTCGATGGGGGCAGTTTGATATTTCCGATATATTTCTTCGGCAATTTTTATTAGTAATCTACGTGACGTAATAGGGGTCGGCATATGCTTAATTTATCATCATTGAGACGTGAGACAAAATGGCCGCGAAAAGTGTCTCACGTCTCATGTCTCAGTTTTTGACCCCTGACCGAGCGGGCTAAATCTGGTATACTGAAAATCTCCAAAGAACCCTTGTGGGGTCTCATTCCTAAAACTTCGAGACCATGAGGGGGCACGTCTAAGAAAAATGGAACCGGCGCTGGTTCCGTTTTTCTTAGACTTTCTTGGTTGAGGAATCGAACAGCGGAGGGGGTCGGGGAACCGCGACCGGTTCCCCGTGTAGGAGAGAGGCCGAAAGCCGAGTTGAGAACCGCGGGTTCTCAAGGAGCGGCTTGCTGTACGGCGAGCCGCGACGCGAGATAGCGAAGCGTCCTCTCGAGGGCACACACGCTTGAAAAATTAATGATTTCGGTTTACGATTTTTTCTATAATAAAGCGGGATTCGTATAGTGGTAGTACACGTCCTTGCCAAGGACGAGGCGCCAGTCCGATTCTGGTATCCCGCTCATCGATAAAAAAGACCGGCATGGCTCGGTCTTTTTTATCAACTCAGTTGAATACCAGAATCGGACGAGGGGGTGGGTCGGAGGGGGCAGTCTGCCCCTTCCGTGTAGGAGGGTACTGAGAACCGCGGGTTCTCAAGGAGCGAGCTGTGCTGCCTGTCCCAGCGTAGCTTGGGGATATAGCGACTCGCGACGTTCGCTTCTGGTATCCCGCTCAAATTGCATTGCTTGGCAATTTGAGCGAGCATTGCTCCGGTTCCGCTGGACGGTCTATATACGCATTCTTATCCGGGGTCGTAATCTTCGGTTTTTCGTTAGGTTCGCACGGACAAAAGACATTTATTTATTTTTAATTCTGACGCGTCCGCATAAAGAAATAAATCCCCGCACCTGAATTCAGGTGTGGGGATTTTAGCGGTAATCGCTTCACAAAATTTTTTTCCAGCATTCACGGCTCGCCCACGCGCCGAGAGCAAGCAGTAAAATTCCTCCGAAAAATACGATGCCGATTACAAAATCAGCTCTTCTCGGAATCGGAAAAATATAGCTTTCTTCGAAAATAAGCAGCAAAAGCACCGCGAGCGTGAGCGCTCCTCCTGCGAGTGCGCACGTAAATGCCGCCTTGCGGCACCATGTGCAATCCGACCGATAGACGTACGATATCCGCTCGAGAAAATTAATTCCCTGCTTTTTCCCGTCGCAGAAAGAATCGATGCACCCTTTCCTTAGGTATCGGTAAAAATCAACCGGTGTCACGGTGGTGCTCGCCACGCGGAAATCCTTTCGTTGCTTTTTGAGGGCTTCAATAATCGTATCTCACAGGACGCGCCAGTCAAGACAATCTTTGACTAAAGACAGCCAAAAACGTACTATAAAATCGTTCGAAGGGCGACAGTAACCAAATCATATATATTTCGTTTCCTATGATAGATGGCGAAGACAAGTTAATACAACAGGCCATCAAGGGTAGGTCCTCGGCTTTCGGCTCATTATACGACTATTACCAGCCGAAAATTTATCGGTTTGTGCTGGTCAAGGTGGGTCGGCGTGAGGAAGCCGAGGACCTTACCCATGAGGTATTCAAGAACGCGTGGCTGAATATCGAGTCATACAAAGATCTGGGATTCCCTTTTTCAAGCTGGCTCTATAAAATTGCGCGGAACCAGATCACGGATCATTACCGGGCGGCGAGAAACGAAACGAGCATAGAGAAAGTCGACCCCGAATATTTTATCGCCCCGGTTTCGATACAGCTCGATCTTTCGCAGAAAATGGAATTTGAACGCGTGAAGAACGCCATCCAAAAACTGAAGCCGGAATATCAGGACGTCATCATTATGCGCTTTGTGGAAGACGCCCCTATAAAAGAAGTTGCGGCGTTCCTCGAAAAAAGCGAGGGTGCCGTAAAGCTCCTCCAGCATCGCGCGATGAAAGAATTAAAAACAATACTCACGCAATCGTAATCGTAATATGGACATTATCGAGCTCCTCAAACAATTTAAAAAAATAGAACCCGGAAAAGAATACGCGAAGCAATCGCGGCATTCGATTTTGAGCCTCAAACAAAAAGAGCGTCAAACGTTCTGGCAGATTTTCGCGCGGAGCGCAAAAGTCGGCACCGCACTCGCGTTTTCGGGACTTTTAATATTTATGATCTTGGGCGGATTCTCCGCTTGGAAAATGCTCTCTCCGCTCCAGATCTCGAACCTTGATCCCGCAAGCCTTAAAGCCGAAGCCCAGGCGATCGATATGCAGATCCAGCTCGCCAATTTAAATTACGAAAACAACGCGGCGGGGAAAACGGACGAATCAACCCAAGCGTCTCCTCTTCCCGCAAGCTCCTCGCCAAAGCCATCGGAGTCTCCAAGCCCCGCAGAAAAAGCACAAAACGCCCCGTCTTCAACCCCAATTTCCGTAGACGAAGCGCTTCAAAAGTTGTCCGAATAACTATTTTCCTATAAATGGCCAAACGTATCTTCCTCTGTCTGAGCGTTGTTTTTATGGCATTCGCGTCCCTCGCCACGCATACCGAGGCCGCGGGCACCTCTCCCTGTACCCTCGATAGCGACAAATTCGACAAACTGCAATCGATCGAGAATAATTTCGCGCTCGATTATTCGGCGAGAATAAAAATGGGGCTCGCTCTGCGGAAAGAACTTCTTACGGATACCGTGCAATGCGCGATACAAAACGCAAAAGATCTCCAATCGAACCTAAGCTCCGTTTCCATCGATGACGAATCCATTGCGCGCCTGCAAACGAGTGCTTTGAGCCAGATCGCAAACGCAATCAGTTATTACGAATTACAACGGTCGCAGATCAACGATCTCGGCCTCCAGGGTAGCTACGACTTCGCGGCAAGCCTCGAGGCCTGGCGAAAGGGCAATTATAATCCCCTTGTCCAAGAATCGCAGAACCTGATCCTCTGGTCCCATAACCAGGCGCTTCTTGCGACCGCGCAGAACAGAATGAACCAGGTGGGCCATATGGTGAGCTTCGTGCAAATTGTCGGAAACGACGATATTCAAAACATCTGGACTGACGCTCAAAATAATTTTAACAATGCTCTGAGCTTCAATCAGCAGGCCGGAAATAGCCTGCGCAATATAAACGACCAAAGCCAGACGCTCGATCTCATGAAATCGTTTCTTGCATCGCTCTTTATAACCTACCAGAAACTTTTTGACTTGAGCGGGGTGCTCAATAAAATCGTGGGGTAATAGCGACGCCGCTTTTCCCAAACAGATCCCCGTATCCACGTATGGGTGCGGGGATAAAAATATCCCCCGACATGCGTCGGGGGATATTTTACTAACGGTTCAAAAGGATCCTTTTTAACCCAGAACCCGTCTCACGAATTCTTCTAGAGCACCGCTTCTTTGAGCATCTTGCCGGCTCGGAACTTCGGCTTTGTCGAAGCCTTGATCTGAATGCTTTCACCGGTCTTTGGGTTTCTGCCCATGCGCGCAGCCCGTTTCACCACGCGAAACGTGCCAAAACCGGTAATAGCGACTTCTTCGCCGCGGGCCATGGTCTTTACGATCGTGTCAATAACGGATTCCACCGCCTTCTCCGCCATCACTTTCGTCTCAAAACCTGCGGCCTTCATCACGGCCTCCACTAATCCTGCTTTTGTCATGTGTAAATAAGTTACCTTAGTTTCACCTTCGACCTTTATGCCTTTCTATAATTATAGCAAACCCGACCAAGAATCCACTAGAACCCACCTCAACGATATCTTCGGCCGTGAAGCAAATTATTGAGATGGATTCCGGATCCCGAGCGCATCAAGGATCGGCTTTAAATGGCCATAATCGGCGCTCTTCGTAAAGTCAAACTTCTTTCCCGCGTCAAGAAGGTTCTTTCGGGCGGAGTCCGGGTCGCCCTTCACGTAATATGCCACCCCCAGCTTGATCTCGGTCTCGGCATCGCCGGGCTGCATATCAAGCGCCTCCTTATAAAGCTCGATCGCCTGATCCAGATACTTCGGATCCCGCGTGGCATTCGAAAAATCGGCAAAGTAGTCGGCCACCGCCCGCGGCTCGTAATAATTTTTCCATTTCCGCCCCATTTGTATCGCAGTTTCGAGTTCGTTGTAGCCCAGGGTCATCCGGGGAATATCATAATCTACCGAAGCATCTCCGATCGCAAAAGCGAGAAGGCCGTAATAAAAATGCGCTTCGGGAACCTTGGGGTCGAGATCAAGGGCCTTTTTCAAAATATCGAGTGCCGCGCCATTCCCGGTACCTCCCTCGATCGGCTGGCCATCGCACTCGGTGATATTTTCCGAACCCTCGATCGATTTTGTTTTTGCGAGAGAGAAAAATATTTCCTGCCGGTTGGGGCTAAGCGTGAGCGCGATCTTCGCTTCCCGCTCGGCCTCGCATAAAAATGTCTGCGGACCGGGGGGTCTAAGGGCGGACACTTCGTTATACATATCGATAAGCGCGTAGTGATTGTAGGCATCTAAGGGATGCGCATCGCGCGAATCTTCCATGGCCGCCATGCCATCGCGTACGTCAGCATCGGAAATATATCCGGGATTATAAAAATAGATCTGAGCGACTTCCGCCGCGAAGTCCCGCTCGAAGTTCCACCGGTAGGGGCTCCACGTCGCGATGGCGTCGCGGAAATTGCCGACTCCCGCCGCCTGATGTCCATTCACGATGTTATTAAATCCCAAATATTGATCATATGAAGCTTCGAGGCTCAAAATGTTCATGCCGTAAACGCATATGAGGCCGATTGCCAAACATCCATAGGAAATATGGGGTAAAATGCCTCCCCGTAACCGGCTTTCCGCATTGTTTTTTTCTTTCTCACTTTTTTTCTCAACGGGATCATGGGGGGTGTTTCGTTCGGCATATTTCCCGTTTACGAATCCGAATAAGAGATAGAGCATGAGCACTCCGCCGATCGTTTCGAAAACGAAAATGTCGCTCACCGCGTATGCCGTAATCGTGGCGATGGCGATACCGGTCCATAGCCGGTCTTTGAGCCGCCAGGATTCGAGGAGAAACAGCCCGAAGAGCCCGAAATAGGCGACGAGCAAAGGAACCCCGCCCGAAACAAGGTACTCCATCACAAAGTTGTGCGGCTTGTCGAAACGCGTCTCGCCATAGGAAATTTCGAGCACTTTGGGATCGTAGTGTTTGTTGAAAACCACGTTAAAGTTCTCCGGGCCCCAGCCGAAAAGCGGCTTCTCGACGAAACCCTCCCAGGCCGCCGTTAACGCGGCGCGCCGCGGTAGGAATTCATCGGTCGTAAGCAGGGATGAGATATCGCTGAAACGGCGGAGTCCCGGTATATTGCTCCAGACGGCACTGTGCCGCGTGAACCAAAAGGTCGCTCCGAAGAGGACTATGATCGCGGCTATTGTGGAATAAAATCGGCGGGAACTGAAGATGCGCAATCCAAACCTGGGCGGATGCACGGCGAAAAACAATAAGAGCATAAAAACGCCGACCGCGAGCCCGATGATATCGCCACGTGTTTGCGCAAGAAAAAGCGCGCTTACGTTCAGAGCGAGTGCAGTGCAAAGAAAAACCAGCCCATACCACGAAGAAGGGGCGGATGTCTTCCCTGTGTGGCTATCCAAAATTCCCGTTTCTTCCTTGTTCCTCCACCGATCAAGCAGGAGAAAGACTGCGATAAAAATATTAAAAAGAAGGTAGTCGGCAAAGAACGAGGGGTTTCCGAAGGAAGATCCCGGGCGGCCGCCCGAGCTTTCGTTCAAAAGAACATTATCGTGATGGAGCTGGATCCAGGCGATTATGTCGAGGACGACGGCGGTCGCAAGCGACGCATAAAATAATTTCTTCCAGGGTATTTCCCGCGAGAGGGAAAAGAGCACCAAGGCGAGCGCCGCAAGATGATATACCGCAACGACCCCAAGCGCGCGCTCATACGTTGACCAAAAACTGCGCCATGGGTCAACGCCAATCAATGCGACGAACGTAAGGAGCGAAAGAAAAACAGTAAATCCTATCGTAAACGGCGTCCACTTCGGCCGGTATTTCTTATCTTGAATAGCAAGCGCAAGCCAGAGGAAAAAAATGAGCTCTACAACGGCTTGGAAAAAAAGTTGTTTTGAGAGCGTATAGGGGTACACTCCCCATCGGAAATAAAATAAGGGCGTTCCGATGACGGCGATAAAGATAAGGAATTTTATGGACCTCAGGAGAAACTTGGGGGACATACCCGGTAGTGAGACTGCGAGTGCAAATGGTCAAGATCTGCAATCACGATTTTTTGATTAGTGTTTATTGCCAAGGAGTAAAATTGCAATCCTTAAAGAACGTTTCTCGCAGTTCTACTACCGGGCATACCAGTTCATCCTATCCTACAACTTTTGATAGGGAAATTGAAGAACGGCAGGTAAACGCCCGGACGCTCCTTTCCGTCCATGTTCCCAAAGTATTTTGGAAACGTGGATTCCCGCTTTCGCGGGAATGACAAAATGTGGATGGCACGTTACGAAATCACCCGTCTCCCCAAAACCAAAACCCCCCGCGCTAAGCGCGGGGGGTTTGTCGCTCATAAGCAAATCTCAAGTTGCTTACTCGCGAGACTCAACTTAGGAACCTGCCGCGTATGACACCGATTGCAATTGCACCGGGATCACAACGGTTGGAAGGTTCGCTGTATTCACAGCGGTATCAAGACCATCGGTCCAGACAACATCGGTATTGGCAGCGATCGTTGCAGACAAAGTCTGCGAAACGCCGTTCTGGGCAAGGGATGTATTGCTGGATGACTTGATCCTGAGGTTGAAGTTCTTTGTGGTTCCTGCAGAGACCGTGTAAGGACTGCCCAACACGCCACTTACAGTCGCCAAGTTGAACGTCAAGCTCGTGCCGCTGACGCCCGAGACAGGGAAGTATGAATTCCCGTTCGCCGGATCGTAGAGCTGGACCGAAGAAGTCGTACCGGCGCCGAAGAAGAGCGTACCCGTCGCCTGCGGAGCTGAACCGCTGAAGGTGATCGTCACGGTATTTAACAGTGCCGCACCTGCAGCATCTGCCGTGAAGTTCACCGTCGCGAGATCATCAACCGAAGTCTTCGAACGGCCGCTGGCCAATCCCAAAGGAGTGCCGGTGACCGTGAGCTTGGTGCGCAACAGGGTCTGCGCATTTCCGTTGGCAGACGAAATCGTCGTCGTAGCAGCCGCGTTCGAGCTGTTGCCGAGCGCCACTACAGCCAAGTTCTGCGTGTTGTTGTTCGCATCGGTCGAGGTCGCAATCTTGAAGACGTGCGTCGTGTTATCCGTCGCACCCGATGAGGAGTACGAGGACACGTCGCCCTTCAGGACGAGCGAGATCGAGTTCGCTTGCGGAACAACGACCGGAGTCGCGAAGTGGAACGAGTAGAGGTAGCCGGCTCCATTCGAAACGCCGGATGTGGCGTTAAGCGATTGGACCGCCGAACCTGCCGTACCGACCAACGTTGTGCCGTTGTAGAGGCTCAAGTTGCCGAAGCCGGATTTTACCGTGCTCGTTGATCCAACGGTATCAAAGATGTTTAAGTCAGTGATCTTTACGTTTTCAACGTTCGAGGTTTCCGTGAAGCGGAAGGCCGCCAAGCTGTTGCCCGTCGAACCCATTACGAGCTGGTTCGCGGACGAAGCAGAAGAGTCAAGCGACACCGTGATCGCCGGGTTGCCGGCAATCGTGACGCCCTGACCAGTCACCGTAGCCGCGAGGCTTACCGCGTTATAGGAAGTGACTCCCGTACCGGACAAGCCAGAGAGCTGCGTTGCGAATGCATCGCTTACCGCGTTCGAAAGGATATCAGCATAGACGTCGACATAGGTCGTTCCTCCCAATGGGACCGTAAATGGCGTTCCCGAGAAGGAGTATGAACTGGTCGCAGAGATCGATCCCTGCGTGACGCCGAACTGGACACCGCCCACCATCACCTTGAGGTTCTGGTAGTTGGTACCGCCGTTCCCGCTCGTCTTTACCGTAAGCGTCGAAATCGTTACGCCGTCAGCCGATGAGGCAGTCAAAGCGTAAGAACCGATCTTCGTGTTCGCCGAGTTCTTGGAAAGGTTCTGGTTTCCAAGGGAGGTATTCTGCGCAACCGTAAGTTGCGTAGTCGCCAAGGTAAGCGAGGCTCCCTGCGCGGAGCCGGTGGATCCGGCTGCCGAAGAGGTTAAGCCCTGCAAGTTATTGGCATCGGCAACCAATGCGCCGACTACCGAACCGAACGTAGCGCCCGACTGGATATCGGCCTTCAAGGACAATACCCGGGTCGTGTTCGCCGGAACGATGTAGTTCACGTTCGAAGTTGGCGTACCGAAGCAATCGGTGTAAACACCGGCGGTTATCGCCGAACCTGCGATCTGAGAACAAGTAGCGGCGGACACAGGCGAGTTGATCGTGGTACCGATCTGACCGCCCGCATCATCCGTGATGGCAATGTTCTTCACCTGACTCTGCAAACTGCCGGTGGCAGCGCTGGAGTTGATGATGGTGGTGCTCGCAAAGGTCATCTTGAAGTCCAAGAATTTCACCTTTACCGCTTCACCGGCGGCATAGATCGTGAATTTCGCGATCGTAACGTTCGACTGGCCGGCAGCCAAGTTACCCGTCGGGGTGTTCGAGGCTTGCGAGACAGTCACCGTGCCGGATTGGATCGTGACCAGTGTGCCGACATTCGAGGCGGCCGCTACCGGTACATTGTACTGGGAGTCAACCGCGTAAACGTCGTACGAGTTCAAGATCTCGAACTGGAAGGTGTACGAGGGGCTACCCATGACGTCTGCATAGAGCTGGACGTTATTGGAACCCGTGTTTATCGTGCCGGAGTTCATTGAGAGGTCAAAGTAAGCCGTTCCGTCTTGAGCGACAGAGGCCAAGGTTGAACCCACCTGGACGCCGTTCACGTAGAGCTTCAAGTTCTTCAAATCGCCTTTGTTGGCGGATCCGATCATCTTGAAGTTGATACCCTTCAGCCAGATCTTACTGTTATTCGCAGTAATGTTCCACGAACCAACAATGTTGTTGGTCGTGCCGGCGGTAACGGTCGTCGCGATCGAAGTTGACGCGATCGTCAAGCTCGCAATCGCCGGATTCGTTACCGACGTGACGGTGAAGGTACTGCCGTTCAACGGGAAGTTGCCGGATTCGGTGATGGCCGCTCCCATTCCATCAACCGACGTAACGTCGGCATTGGACAGCAAAGCGAAGCCAGTCGTGTTTCCGGCGGTAAGTCCCGTCGCCGGATCGATCGCGAGCCATAAGGTCGCGGTCTGACCGGCGGGAACCGTCCAGTTCAATCCGGCGAAGTCGATAACTCCCGCCGAGATCGAATTGTACTGGGCGATTACTTTGCCGCTCTGGACCAAGTAAGCGCCACTGATGGAGCTATCCGAGATAACTCCCGTCTTGTGGAATTTGAGTTCCGTGACGGTTGCCGGGCCGGCTGTTCCGGCGGTGAATTCAACCGCGAGTACGGGCACTCTCGCCGCCGCGCTCGCTGCGCTTGAAATCAAGGAGCCAGCGGACGGATTCTGCGCAGACAACGACACCATGAGTCCTGTTGCCGGAGCATTGGGAGCCGGGGTGGGCGAGCCTGACGGAGAAGGAGACGGAGCCGGGGACGGGGACGCCGCCATTGAGGCGACGAATGCCCTCGACTTCGCACCGAAATAACCAGCGGCCGGAGACAATCCGACAGCTGCTTGCCACTTTGCTACTGCGGCTTTCGTAAGAGCGCCGAAGTAACCAGTCGCGGCGACGCTCAAGTAGCCCTTGCTACCGAGCATCTGCTGCAACGCCGTAACGTCAGCACCCTTCGAACCCACGGTGAGGTCGTGAGTATAGGAGTATGCCGATGACGGAGCGCTTGAGCCGGAACCCAACTTCGCTTGAAGCTGTTGGATCTGGGCCAAGAGGGCAGCAATCTGCGCCTGAAGATCAGACGTCGATTGCGCGCTCGCAGCGGGAACCAAAAGAAGCGCTCCCGACATCCACACTGCTGTGGTTGCCGTAAGCGCAACTGATACAAATTTAGTTAATTTAGTATTCATGTATTATTTTATGTTCGAGTTTGATTCTTTATCGACCATTTTTACAGAACCCATCTCGAAAATAATCATCTTGCCTACGATTGGCAGTGAGAAAAGAATAAACGATAAATTTATTCTTTTCGAGCGAACCAATCGATGAAGCGAAGCTTCATAAATATTCATTTTCGGCTGCGAGCCGCGAATTCCTTCTCGGAGCAGTCGCTGGCTACGCCTTCGGCGGGCTTCGCGCCTCTCGCTCGAAAATGAATTTTATTTTATTTCAAGTGCTTATTTTCGAGATGGGTTCTTTGGGTCGTCGACCTTTTGTTAATTTATTTCTGGAACCCATCCCCTTGAGCTTCGACCCCCGCATTATCGGTGAGGACGATGCGCGAGGAGCTCGCAGTAGACAGGGGTTGATATCAAATGAAAAATCCCGCTGTTCAAGGCGAGACTGGAAAAAAAACGAACTCTTTAGG
>JBGPES010000010.1:0-12224 GCA_041482935.1 Minisyncoccia bacterium
CATCTTTGACGTATTGGCCGGCAAATTCGGGAACGTCACCAGTGAAACGACCTTCATGATCAACAGTATGGTGAGTTGGTAAATCGACTTCTTTGCCAAGCTTATAGTCGTCCTCCCCATACATCACGGCCGTATGCACAACGCCCGTGCCGTCGGTTGTTGTCACGAAATCCGCGGCGTACACTTTATACGCCTTATCGTTCCTGAGCGAGGGAACAGCAAAGAGCGGTTCGTATTCGAGATCAATCAAGTCTTTTCCCTTGATAAAAATCGATGTACTTGGTTTTTTAGATTTTTCGACTCGGGCATATGTGAGACCCAAAGATATTTTCAATCCATCTTTATCATCTTTCTTATAGAGAACCTCAAAAATGTCCCTTGCTAAAATTAGATTCTCGAAATTTCCGATATTCCCTTCAAATCCCTCGACATTTGTCTGAACTACATATTCAATTTTTTCTCCCACAGCAAGCGCCACGTTCCCCGGCAGCGTCCATGGCGTCGTTGTCCACGATAAAATATAGGTTTTGTCATCCGTTGCGAAATCTTTGCCAATTTTTTGACCCTTTTTCAATTTGAACTTCACATACACCGAATTATCCGTCGTCTCTTTATATCCCTGCGCCAGTTCGTGCGAGGACAACGATGTCCCGCAACGCGTGCACCACGGCACCACCTTGTGCCCTTTGTATAGCAGCTTCCGCCCCCAGATCTTTTTTAACGACCACCAGAGCGTTTCGATATATTCCGGCTCGTAAGTCACATATGCATTTTTAAGATCAAGCCAGTAGCCGATGCGGCGCGTCATCTGCTCCCACTCGTCTTTATAAAGCCAAACCTGCTCTTTGGCTTTTTGGTTAAAAAGTTTTATGCCGTATTTTTCGATCTCTTTTTTCGACTTGAAACCCAGGGCTTTTTCCGCGGCCATTTCGACGGGAAGCCCGTGCGTGTCCCATCCGGCTTTACGCGGCACGCAATACCCCTGCATCGATTTATAGCGCAAAATGATGTCTTTCACGACGCGCGCAAGCACATGATGGATCCCCGGCTTCCCATTCGCGTACGGAGGGCCTTCGTAAAATACAAAATTTTTACGGTTTTTACCCCGACCTCGTTTAAGGGTCTTCTCGAAAATCCGATGCTCCTGCCAAAATTTGAGAACTTTCTCCTCTTCCGCCGGCAGATTGAATCCCGCGGGATTATTTTTCAGTTCTTCGTTCGCCATTTTAGGTTGCGTCGCCCCGGCGCCTGCCTGCCGGTAGGCGGGGAGGCCGGGGTCCATACTTTCTAAATTATTTGGGGGGCGCAGATCCTCGCCTTCGCAGGGATCTACACTATAAAAATATCAGTTTTTCGATCAAAACTCAACGATAAAAAAATAAAGCAATGGCTCATTCGCTTATTCGCGCGAATAGGAGAATATAGCTCGGACTAAATCTTCTCCAGCGTTTTTATCCCGAGAAGTCCCATTCCTTTTTTCAGAACCTCGGCAGTTGTTCCAATGAGCGCAAGGAGCGCGTTCCGACGTTCGACATTTTCTTCTTTCAAAACCGGCGTCGTTTCGTACAGTTTATTCGCAGCGACGGCGAGTTTAAAAAGATAGACCGCCAAGTTGCTCGTCGCGAGATTCTCCGCGCTCCGCACAACTTCATCGGGGAATTCGATTATCTTACGAATAAGAGCGAGTTCCACTTCGGCGCCCAGTGTGCCAGGGTCAACTTTTGACATCTGACCCCCGACACGCGACTTGCGAAGAATGCTCTTCAGCCTTGCATACGTGTACTGCAAATAGGGCGCGCTGTCGCCCGAAGTATCGAGCATTTTCTCCCAATCGAAAATAATATCGCTGTGCCGATTTTCCTTGAGATCGTTGTATTTCAAGGCGCCGATGGCAACCGCGCGCGCCACTTCGCCTTTTTCTTTCGCGGAGAGGTCCGAGTTCTTCTTTTCGACGATCTCCCGCGCCAGCGTTACGGCTTTCTCGAGCACCTCTTTCAAAAGAATCGTCCGCCCCTCGCGCGTCGCGAGCTTTTTGCCGGCTTCGCCGAGCACCAGCCCATATTTCACATGCATGAGCTCCGCTGAATCGAGCCGTAAGATCTTCGCCACCGCAAAAAGCTGTTCGAAGTGGAGCGATTGTTCGTTCCCCACTACGTAGAAGATTTTCGCCGGCTTGTATTTCAGGAGGCGATAGCGAAGGTTCGCGATATCGCGTGTAAGATAAAGACTGGCGCCGTCGCCTTTTTCAATAAGCGCGGGCGGCAATTTTAGAGCGTCGAGATTGACCACGAGCGCTCCTTCGCTTCTTTTTGCGATTCCTTTTTCAACCAGCTCGGCAACGAGCGGCTTCATGTCTTTTTCAAAAAAGCTTTCGCCGATATAGGTATCAAAACGGACACCGAGCGCCACATAGATTTTCTCGAGCTCCTTAAGCGATTCTTTCTTGAACCATTCCCAGAGTTTCCGGTTTTCTTTGTCTCCGCCTTCTAATTTCCTGAACTCTTCCTGACCGCGCTTTTCGAGCGACTCGTCTTTTTTTATTTCATCATGGAAACGGACGTAAAGTTTCTGCAATTCGTCGAGCGGATTGGCCTTGATCGCCTTTTTATCGCCCCACAACTTATACGCGGCGATAAGTTTTCCGAACTGCGTACCCCAGTCGCCCAGATAATTCCAACGGATCACTTTATAGCCCGAGTATTCAAATACGTTCGCCAGAGCATCGCCCACGATCGTCGTGCGCAGATGCCCCACGTGCATCATCTTGCCGATATTGGGCTGGGAGTATTCGATGATAACTGTTTTGCCTTTCCCCGCAGAACTTTTCCCGAATTCCTTCTCTTTCGAGATCTCTAAAAACTCACGTTGAATCGCTTCGTTGGTGAGCCAAAAATTGATGAATCCCGGCGGGGCCGCTTCCACCTTTTCGAAAAATCCCGATGGCGCTCCAACTCGGATCTTCTCCGCGAGCTCGTGCGCCAGTTTGAGCGGAGATTTCCCCGCCGATTTCGCGAGCCGTAACGCTACATTCGTCGAATAGTGCCCGAAATTCTCCTGCTCGGGAACGGAAACGCCGAACTCGGCTGTTCCGCCGACCGCTTTCTTTAGAATTTCCTCGATGCGCAGTTTCATAAAAACGTTTTTGAGTCTCTCTTATTTTAACACTAGAACCCGCCCACGGCACGCCTCCAAACCGCTGCCGCCCATGGTTGCAATGGAAGGAAGCCGGAAAAAATATAAAAGAGGCACAACGTTGTGCCTCTTGTTTTCCGCTTAAACGGAGATCCCCATTTTCTTCGACAGTTCTTCGGCTTCTTCCACCATCGCGCCCAAGCCGAACGCGATTCCGTTGGTCCAGAAGTTTTGATCCGCCGGATCAAGGCCGAAAGGCGAGAGAAGCTCGGCCACGTTTTTCGTCCCGCCGGAACGCAAGAGATCAAGATAGAGCGGTTCAAAACGGTCGCCAAGCCGCGGCTGCTCTGCATACAAACTCTGCGTGAGCAGTTGCCCGAATGCGTAGCCGTAGACGTAGAATGGCCTTTGGAAATGATCCACGTACGCCCACAGGCGGTTCGCGTTCTCGTAGGTAAAAACTTCGCCGCCTTTGCCGTACAGTTCCTCGATGGTTCCGAGCCACAGGGCATCAAGTTCTTCAACCGAGAGTTTTTTCTGTTCTCCCCAAATGCGGTATAAGGAATCCATTCCATGCAGGCGGCGTTCGAAATTCGAGAATTGGATTTGCCGCACGACGGTGTTAATAACGTCGTCGATTTTTCCCATGATGAAAGCGAGTAACGCCTTCTCGTCGCCCTGCGCCACAAGTTTTTTCTTCAAGAACTGGAACATAGTCATCTCGCCGAAAACCGATGCCGTTTCGGCAAAGGCAATCGGCGGATGATACATAAGCACCCCCTGCGCTTTGCCGGCAAGCATGCCATGCACCCCGTGGCCAAGTTCGTGCGCAAGCGTCATCGCGTCCCTCGTTGAACCGAGGTAATTAAGCAGGATAAATGACGCCGGGCGATTTCCCGGCAACACAACAGACCAGTTGAAGGCGCCCCCCTGCTTGCCTTTTATGGCTGGCGCATCAATGCAGCGCTTAGATGTGAAATCCCGAATAATATCCGCGAGCATCGGACTGAAGCTCTCGTAGGCCTTGAGCACCATCGCCGCTGCGTCGTCGAAAGAAATCACCGTCTTATCCGCAAAGGGCATAGGCGCATTGCGATCGGCCCATGCAAGCGTTTTAAGCCCCAAATGCGCGGCTTTGAGCTTATAGAAGCGCTTCCCAAGCGGTCCCGCCTTCGCAACGACTGCCTCATGCAACGACTCAACCACTGCATCCGGAATCCGACTTGCTTTATTCCGCGAATCCATTGGATGCCGATAGCCGCGCTCTCTGTCTTCGATAGACCGGGCGTTCGCGACCATGAAGAGCGTTTGCGCCGAATACTTTGCAAACGGCCCGCCCAAACCGTCGTTTATGATTTTGAGCAATCGCGCCCGCAGGTCCCGATCTTTCGATTCGCTGAGGACGTGGATCATTTCGTCGAGCGTTTTCTTGCCGCGAAAATTAAAACGCAAATCAGTCGCGATTTCCTCGTAAAATTCGCTCCACGAGTCGGGGCCGACCGGATTACGCTTGGTAAGCGCCGCCTCAACCGGCTCGCTCAAAAGATGCGGCTTGAAAACGCGCGCATGCTCGATCCAGGACCGGTATTTCTGGACCGTCGGATCGTTCGCATAAAGCTTCTCCAACACCGCGTCGTCGATCGCAACGAGTTCGATGTCGAAGAAGGTTAAATACTCCCCCTCCGCGCGGCTCAACGTTTTTTGCACCTCCGCAATCTTCGCCTTAACAACGGCGTCCTCAACGTTTGTTGTCTGAAGCAGCCGAAGATACGCCACCTTATTGCCAAGCATCGATATCTCCGCATAATCGAGAATGGCCGCGGCGAGTTTTTCGGCAAGCCTCCCCCGGTAATTCGCGCTGAACTCCTTCATCCGCCGCACTATTTCGAGAACATCCACATCAATCTGTGGATCGTCAATCCCCCGGTACATGACGCTCAAATCCCATCGCACGTTTTTGGTGCCCAGATTTTTTCTTGCCATGTGAATCTCCATAATTATAAAGCAATACTAAGGTATTTATATCACAAACAAAGAGGATATTCAAGACGGGCGGTAAACGTCTATAATAAAGCAATGGATCACGGAAATACTATCGCCGAAAACCGCCGGGCGCGATTCGATTACGAGGTCTCGGAAATGTTTGAGGCGGGCATCGAGCTTAAAGGATTCGAAGTAAAAAGCGCGAAGGCCGGGCACATACAGCTCGCGGGGAGCCATGCGCTCGTGCGTGGGCGGGAGCTCTGGCTTTTGAATTCCCAGATCCCTCCGTACCAGCCGAAGAATGCGCCGCCCGACTATGACCCCGGCCGCACGCGCCGCCTCCTTTTGCACGCGGAAGAGATCAAGCGGCTCGCGGGCATCGTGAAGGAAAAGAAGTCGTCGCTCATACCGCTTCGCGCCTACGTGAAAAACAATCTCGTAAAAATCGAACTCGGCCTCGGTCGTCCGAAGAAGAAATCCGACAAGCGCGAGATACTCAAAAAACGCTCGCACGAACGGGAAATGCGGCGAGTGGAAGAATAATCATATATCTGCTTTAATGGAGGAAGTATTTTGGGATGAGAAATTAATGTCGCGGCGACCATCACGTGATAAGGGGCATCTCACTGTTTTTGCGGGCAACATGGCATCGGACAAGTCGGGTTATCTTATCATTAAGGCGCAAAACCTCGCTGAGCACGGACAGTGCAGGATGTTAGCCATCAAACCGAAGGCGGATAAGCGCAACCCCGGATTGATCTGGAGCCGACGAGGGATCGAAATAAAGGCAATTGAAGTATCCGAAGAGGAACCGCAGAAGATACTTGAAATCCTGGAAGCCGAAGAAGCAAGGCTGGGAGAAAAAGTTGACGTGCTCGTTCTCGACGAAATACAGTTCTATCCGGCCGAATCCGGATTCTTCGGGGTCATTAAAGGCCTTCTTGATGGGGGCTATGACGTTCTTGCCGCGGGACTTACTTTGAATTTCCGCGGAGAACCATTCGGACCCACGCTCTGGCTCGCGGCACTTGCTCAAAAGAATTGCGTTTGGCTTAATGCCGTCTGTACGATGGAAATCAACGGCAGAATCTGCGGAGAAGAGGCGATGTTCCCTCAGCGCTTTAATCATGATAAAACCCTTGCGCCGTATGATGCGATTGAAATCGTGATCGGCGACGAAGATAAGCGCAAGGCCAATTATTACGAGGCGCGCTGCGCCGCACACTTTGTTATTCCAAAAAAAACTTCGAAAGGCTGATCGGCTACCGGGAAGCAGTACAACCCGCACCAAACACAAGGTGCGGGATTTATTTTTGCCGCCATGCTTCAAAACACCCACTGCCCACTGCCCGCTACCCTCTGCCTGCGGATTTAAAACTCGCTGTAATACGCCGCCCCGTTATCGAGGCACGTTTTTTGCAGGTCGGGATCGGTGAATGAATCGCAAAACTGTTTTGCCTGCACATCCGAATGAAAATAAGAAATGAAGTCCTTGACCGCTCCGATCACGCAATTCGATTGCTGTTCCCGATCCGCTCCCAGGAGACAAATGGCGCGGGTTGCGGTAGCTCCGCTTGTCGACTGCCCCGAGGCGTCCCGTCCGAGGCTTCGGTAGCACGTATCGCGATAAGCCGGATCCACCGCGCTGCACCACGCAAAAGTTTGTTTGAAATCCCGGTTATTGATCTTCAGCATGTACGAGGTCTGCATGAGATAGCAGGTGTTCTTGTATTGTTCGGGCGAGGCGTCGCAGGGATACAGCGGGTCCTGCGGATTCAGATATTTCGTCTTATGGTTCTTCCCGTCTACGATGATGTTCTCCATAAAGGCGCCCGAGCCGCACGACAATTGCTCCCAGGATCCCGTCAGTTTGTCGCAGAGCGTGAGTGAATCGAACAGTTCGTCCTGCGTGAGAGCCATGACTCCATGGCCTAAACCGTGCACGCAATTATAGTAATCGAAACTGTAGCCGCTCTTGGCTTTGATGTCCGCGCAGATAGAATCCATCTGGCCCGGCAGATTCTTAAGCCCGATCCGCCCCACGATTCCCTCGAGCACGCCATGGTAATAGCCCGACCAGCAGAAGTTGTCGCCCTTCGTGAAAGCTTCTCCGGGCGTCGCGAATTTCTCCGACGCAGCGCGGCCGATCACATGCGTCAAAGGATGGCACTCTGCCCGCGCATAATCATCCGTGTTATAGCGCGCTTTCAAATCGTCGAACGCCGCCGCGATACTCCCGTCCGTCGTAAGTTTTGTATAATAGGCATCGTAGCAATCGAAATTTCCCGCATCCGCGCCCGTACAATTCCATACGATGGGCGCGGAGGTAGTAATCTCTTTTGTTGACGAAACTGCGGCGACTTTTTTCCGGACCGTTGACGGAGGAAGTGCCGCATGATCACCCGCCGCGACTCCGTTCAGCTCTCCGCGAAGCTGGCCCAAAAACGCCTCGGGCGGGGAAGGCGGAGGCGCCGTATTCTGGCGGGTCTTTCCCAAAAACACCGTTATTCCGAGTCCGAGCGCAAGAACCGCGATTTCCGCCGATAAAAGCAATTTTGTTTTCATGATAAGGAGATTAAGCGTTATTTAGATTGTAAAACAGAGAACGGCATATGCCAAGGCGGAACACTTGAAATTATCTCGGGAAATTATAGAATTCCTATGATGATCTCGTTAGAGATGGCCCATCTATGTACAAAACTCATGCTGCACAAATGACGACAATCGACACGCATTGGTCATGCGCGACATTCACGGAAACGCGCAGCGTTTCCTATCTCTAATGGGATGATAGAGATCAAGCATATCAAAAAGTTCTATGGCGCGAGAACGATTGTTGACGACCTCTCGCTTACCGTGAAAAATGGCAGCGTCTTTGGTTTCCTCGGCCAGAACGGCGCGGGGAAAACCACCACCATGAAAATGATGGTGGGGCTCGCCTCGCCCGACGAGGGATCAATCACGATCGGCGGCAAACCCTCGTCCGATCTTTCCGCGCGCGAGAGCGTGGGCTTTATGCCCGAGGCGCCCTATTTTTATGACCGCCTGACGGGATTGGAATTTCTGGAATTCTGCGGTGAACTTTTTCAAAAACATAAATCAGGCCGTGAATATCTCGGTATCTTAAAGGAGCTCGGCATCTACGATGCGCGCGACCGCGCGATCAACACCTACTCCAAGGGAATGAAACAGCGCCTCGGTTTCGCGCAGGTCCTGGTGAACGACCCGGACTACATCTTTTTGGACGAACCGCTCGACGGCCTGGATCCCCTGGGACGGCGCGAAATCAAAAAAATAATTCTCGAACTCAAGGCGCGGAAGAAAACTATTTTTTTCAACTCGCATATTCTCTATGACACCGAAGAAATCTGCGATGAGATCGGCCTTATCCACGAGGGAAAACTTCTTTACTCCGGCAGTGTGAAAGAGTTCTGCAAAGGACGGTCTCTCGAGGAACGATTCGTGGAAACAGTTGAACGGGAACGCAATACCACAACAGAGGAATCCGTCGTTCCCGCGAAGGCGGAAATCCATGCTCCCAAATCTTAAATAAAAAAGCGTGGACCCTCGCCTCCGCGAGGGCGACAACACAAAATGAAAAACATCTTCGTCATCGCAAAAAATACGTTTCGCGAAACCATCCGCGATCGGATTCTCTACGGCATCCTGGGATTCTCCTTGATCTACGTCGCGATCACGGTGCTTTTGGCGAAGATTTCCCTGAACGATCCCGTGGTCCTGAAAAGCTTCGGACTGGCCGGCATCTATATTTTCGGAAGCATCATCACGATTTTTTTAGGCGTATCCATCATTTATAAAGAACTGGAACGCCGGACGCTTTACTTCGTCCTTTCAAAGCCCGTCTCGCGCCTCGACGTCGTGGTCGGAAAATTCCTCGGACTTTTTACAGCAATCATTCTTACGACCCTCGTGATGACTGTGGTCTATCTCGGGGTAATCTTCTACGAAACGGGCGTCCTCGACGCGCTCGGACTCCTTGCGGTCTTCTATCAGATCCTCGAGATGGGGCTCTTCGTCGCGCTCCTCGTCTTCTTCTCGACGATCTCGACGCCCCTTACCTCCACGATCGCCGCGGTGATGCTGATCTTCGGCGGACACTCTTTCGGCGCGGTGCTCCGCACGGCGGCGCAGGTGGGAGGCATTTTCTACCGGTTCATTCAGGCGGTCTACTACGTGTTTCCGAATCTCGAAAAATTCGACATACGCATCTCCGCCGTGCATGGCATCGCTCCCTCCGGCGCGTCCGTGCTTCTCACGATAATCTACGCTATATTATATTCCGCGGTCCTTCTCGGTCTCGCAAACTTCTTTTTGAAACGGAAAGAATTGTAAATGAATCTCTCGCTTACATTAAAAAGGGTCTTTGCCATTCTTCTCCTCGCGGGCGCTATTACTTCGCAATATGTATACGACGAGAACAGATTGAAAAATCCTCCCGTTGCTCTCCCGCCGCTTTCACTGGGATTCGTAAAGGCCTTCGATCTCGGCCTCAATTCCGCCACCGCGGGATTCTACTGGGTAAATCAGGTAATCTTCGAATTGCCGACGCTCAAGTTCGGTTTTGACCAATACTCAAAAGACCTGGGCCTGATCAACGGCCTCGATTCGCGCTTTAGTTTCCCCTACTATTGGACGGTTCTGATCCTCCCCAGTACCACCTATCCCGATTCCATAAATGCGGCGATTGAGATCGGTGAACGTGGCGTGCGGGAAGCGGATCCCGACTGGCGGGTCTCATTTTTTCTCGCGACGCTTTTCCATCTGTATAAGAACGATCACGTGAGCGCCGCGAAGTATTTTGACACCGCGGCCCGGGATCCGAAAGCGCCTTACTATATCAAACGTTTTTCGGAGAACTATGGCATCGCGCCGAATGTACGCCAGCAAACGGAGCAGGTGTGGGAAGCGATCTCCCAGTCAAGCGACGACCCGGAAACAAAAGCGCGGGCTGGGGCGTATCTGACGCGCCTTCAGATGTTTGACTTCCTTGAACAGGAGGCGCAAGTCTATAAACAAAAATATGGAAAACTTCCCGGAGACGTAAGCGATCTGGTAACCGGCGGGATTTTGAAAGCCCTCCCGCAAGATCCTTTTGGATTTCAATTTAAGATGTACGGCGGCACGGTGGGAATCGTGAAGTAGCAGCTCATAAGCTCTCCGGCTCGTAAGCTCGTAAGCCAGAAATCGCCTCGAAAATATTTCCGTCATCCCCGCGAAAGCGGGGATCTACGTTTGCTCTTAAAGCTCGTAAGCCATTCGAATCATCCGCTGCATCATGTCATGCTCGCGAAAGCGAGGATCTATGCTCCCAAATAATTTAGAAAGTATTGATTCCGGCCTTCGCCGGGACGACAACGTCATTGCGTCGTTAAATAAAAAAGGCTGCTTTTTGAAGCAGCCCAAGAAAATGAGCGGTAACTACCTGTTTCGCTGCCACGACGTCGCAACTACGGCTTTGTTTTGGAACAAGCGGCCAATCACCATTGCCACATGAATCTTTATTTCCCGATGATTTCGTCCTTCGGCCATTCTGAGAAAGTTTTCGAGTTTTCGCCGCCCCGGTTCGCGACGAGGCAGTTCTTCGTCGGCAATCGAACAAAAATAAACAAGGATTGCCATGACAAGCTCATTGGTCGCTTTTTCGTGTATGTATGTCGTATCAATCACCCTATTCACAAGCACTTCGCGGGCTTTCTCGATGACCTCCTTGATATTGCAATAGAGGGAGGCCCTGCTTGCGTAATGAAGCAGAAATCGTACAAACGTTTCGCGAGCATCTTCGGGACGGGGACCCAAGAATTCGTCGGCCCAATCAAGGCTGAACTGATGAAGCAATCCTTTGGCCTCGGGAATGCCAATGGTCGGATTATCCCACCGCTTAATAAATTCGCTCCAGCGGCGGATATCGTGTAAGGCAAATGAATTTACGCCTCGGTAATTTCTTGCCTGGCCTACGATACTGCTTGTCATGTGAATCCTCCATATTTCGCCCGGATTGGCGTTTTGAAGTCGCAGAACAAATTGCATTCTGCGCTGACCTCAAAATAGCATTATTATTTCGACTCCGTCAATATCGTTTGGCGACCGCTTATTCGCTTATTCGCGCGAATAAGCGAATGGTTAAGAAGCCATAATTTTGGAGGCACGGATCCCTGCCTTCGCCGGGACGACAATGCTGTCGCGTTTTCGAATAAAAAAGCCGCAATCTTTCGATTGCGGCTCATGGGTTCAGGCCGCTTCCGCGGCTTCTTTAAATGGAAAATCGTGCTTTGAAAAAATCTTTCTGTGCAGATTGCACCTCTTGCAGCGGCAAGGTTTTCTGTTATCCGTGCGCGGAGGGCGACTTAAACGCGAATTGTGGTTCTCGAACGCCCAACACATGATACAAAGAGCGGTTTCTTTCTGCCCGGAATCGCAGCTCGCTTCTCGGCCATTGATCATATCAACCATCGCCCGACCGATCGCACGCGCATCGGAGGACTCAAGGCCCTTAACTAATCTTCCCAGGGTCCATTTGGTGCCAAACGAAGATTCTTCTGCCACACATGCAAGAATGGAAGCATCTCTTGCCGGGAGCTTTTTCATCGTTTACTCCTCTTGCTCAAAATGACCTGACTAGATGATACGATTTATCATAAAAAAGTCAACACACGACAACGTTATGATTCAGAAAAAATTCATGGCGGAAATCCGGCAATCGTGATATCATAACTGCATGGATCCCGTTAGAAGCCACGATCGCTTCTGACGGTTAGAAAGATATTCATATAATAAAAAGTCGCTTATAAATGAAATAAATTGTTGCATATCGCCGATCGCGACCTGCTTCTAACGGGATGGATCAATCATCGCTAAATAACCTCGTTTCATTCATCGAATCCGCACGGGCGAAAGGCGCCGCGGATAATTCGATCGCGAACGTACTCAAAGAAAAAGGCTGGAGCGAAAAACAGATCGCCCAGGCCATGGGCGCGGTCTACGAAAAACTGACGGGGCAGAAGATCCCCTCGCGCACGGAGGGCGACGCTTCCGGTTCCGCGAAAGACGCGTTTTTCTATCTGCTCTCCTTCGGCACGCTCGGATCATGG